>JAGRPC010000098.1 GCA_020439925.1 Verrucomicrobiia bacterium
TCGGTGGAGCAAAGGCGGATGGAGATAACCTCGCCTTCCGCGAAGCGATGACGGCTCCATCGCTGTTGCCGGAGTTCCAAGGCAATGTCTTCGCCGTGCCGACCGCGCCCTTCTGGTCGGAGGAGCTGGCCGCGATCGACGAGAAACGCGCCCAAGTCCGCCAAATGGGCCATTTCCTGAACTCGAAACACAAGGACCACGCCAATGCCGACGGGCACATGACCGAGGCGGAGAAGCGCGCCTACCTCAAGGACTACGAAGCCAAACTCATCACGCCCGGGGAAGTCGCACTGTGGGAGCGCGGCGCCTCGAACGCCGGCTACCACTATCTGGGCTGCGCCAAGACCTTCGCGCTGATGGGCAAGGCCTTCGCGGAGGTTCTGCTGAAGCCATAGCAAGGAGCCACCTCCCACCATGAGGCACACCCTCCCCATCCTGCTCTCCTTCATCGCCGCCTCACCCGTCGCGGCCGGCCCGGTGATCGGCGGGCTTGGGGCGCCGGGATTGTCGCCGGAGTTGAAGGGAATGGTGCTGGTGGAGGAACTGAATTGCGTGGCATGTCATCAATCGGAAGGAACGTTGCCGGCGCGGTCGAAGACGGCTCCAAGACTGGCGGAGGTCGGATCGCGGTTGAATCCGGCTTTCATCGAGGCCTTCATTCGTGATCCGCATGGCACGAAACCGGGCACGACGATGCCGGATGTGCTGGCACGCCTTCCCGACGAAGAGAAGCAGCGCACGGCGGAGGCGCTGACACATTTTCTGCTGTCGCTGAAGACGCCGGATTTTGCACCAGAGGCTCCGGATCACGTGTCGGCGGCGGCGGGCCACAAGTTGTTCCAATCACGCGGCTGCGCGGCCTGTCATGCGCCGCGCGCGGAAGATGCGACGGAACTGCCGATGGCGAATGCGGTGCCGTTGGGGCCATTGGAGGAGAAGTATAGCCATGAGAGCCTCATGAAGTTCCTACGCTCGCCACATGTTAGCCGGCCTACGGGCCGGATGCCCGACATGCGGCTGCAAGGAAGCGATGCGGAGCGGATCGCTCACTTTCTGCTGCAAAAGACGCGGGTGCCTGGCGCGTTGCGTTACACGCTCTACCGAGGGCAGGTGTGGGAGGGTTTGCAGGGCGAGGAGGTCAAGGCGGAGCGCGGCGGGCAGGTGGCGGACTTTTCGCTGACGAGCCTGGGGCGAGTAGAGCAGCACACAGCGGTGCGTTATGAAGGATGGCTCAAGGTGGAAATCAAGGGCACCTACCGGTTCTTTCTCACGCTGAATGGCGGCTCGCTCGAGATTGGTGGCAAAACGCTGGTGGATGAGGCGCCCAGCGATCGGCGCGGGGTGAAATCACTGGAGATTACCATCGAACTAGAAAAGGAGCCGCTGCCCTTGCGGTTCACCTATTTTCACACCGGACGGCAGGCGCGGCTGGAGCTCGAAGTGGAAGGACCTGGATTGCCAAAGGGACCGATTCCCGCGGACATGCTCTCAACTGAAAGGGAGCCGACCAAGGCCTTCCAACCGCTGCAGGTGGATGCGGCGCTCGCGCAGCAGGGGCGGGCGCATTTCAGCAAGCTCGGTTGCGCGAACTGCCACGACGACTTGAAGCAGCCCACCATCGCCGGACCGACATTCACCTCCCTGGATGCCGCACGCGGTTGCCTGGCGGACCAATCGGGACCGCGTTTCGGCCTCAGTGAAGAGCAGCGCGACTGGGTCACAAAAGCACTGCCCACGGCGGCGAAACCGGTGCTGGATGACACGCAACGCCTTCACAGTTCCCTCACATCGCTCAACTGCATCGCCTGTCACGAGCGCGATGGTCTCGGCGGACCGACGCAGGAGCGTCGGGCGCTCTTCACCAGCACCCAGCCCGCACTGGGCGATCAAGGGCGCGTAGCGCCACCGCTGTCCCATGTCGGGGCAAAACTGACACCGCAGTGGCTCGGCGAAGTGCTGCTCCGCGGCGGCAGACAGCGCGACTACATGGACGCGGCCATGCCGCAGTTCGGCGAGGCGCAGGTGGGCCATCTCGTCGAGCTGTTCGGGAAGTTGGACAAGCTCGAGGAAGCCATTTTGCCGAAGGTGACGCAGATCGAGGAGTCGAAGGCGGCGGGCTACGAGATGGTCGGCACCAGCGGACTCAGCTGCATCACCTGTCATCAGTTCAATGGCCAGCCGGCCGGGGAGATCAGCGCATTGGACCTCGCGCACACGACGCAGCGGCTCCAGAAAAACTGGTTCACGCTCTTCATGCGCCAGCCCTCGCGCTTTCATCCGACGATCATCATGCCCGGCTTCTGGCCGGACGGCCAGTCGCTCCGCCCCGATGTGCTCCAAGGCGATACCGGGCAGCAGATCGAGGCCATCTGGACCTACCTCGCCGACGGGGAGCGCGCGAGGAAACCGGTCGGCCTCTCGCGTCAGTCCAACGAACTGCGGGTCGGCGATGTCGCGGAGATTTGTCGCGGCCGCAGCCCCGTGACCGGCTTTCGCGGCATCGGAGTGGGATATCCGGAACGGGTGAATCTCGCCTTCGACTCCGGCGAGATGGCGCTGCGGCAGTTGTGGCGCGGGGATTTCGCCAATGCGGATTTCGGTTCGTTCAACCCACGTGGTTCGGAAAAGATTTCCTTTCCGGCGGGCATCCCTTTTCATCGCCTGGAATCCCTGGACGACAACTGGCCCTACAAGGGCAAAACGAACCACTCCTTCCCCCAGGACCACGGTTACCAATGGCGCGGCTACACCCTCGACGCCAAACGTAGGCCCACGTTCCGCTACGCCTATGGCGAGATCGCCGTGGAAGACTTTTTCGAGGATTTGCGCGGCGACGACGGTAAGGGCTGGTTCAAGCGCACGCTCCACTTCGAGGCACCCGATGCGCAGCTTCCCTTTTACTTCCGGCCCGCCAGCGGCGGCAGCGTGACCGCGATCTCCGAGGAGAGCTTCCGGATCGACGCCTTGAATCTGCGCATTACCAGCGGCCAAAAAGGCAGCACGCGTGAAGGCGAAGTCCTGATCCCCCTCACTCTACCCCCTGGCCGCTCCACCCTCTCTCTCGAATACCAATGGTGAAGTCACCTCACATCGCTGTTGTGGTGATCGCCCTCTCCACTTGGGCACAGGGTGCCGAAGACCTCGGTGAAATGTGGGGAACCGCAGCGGAGGAGGCGAAGTATTATCCGATCACGAACCTTCCGATCCCCTCCACGGTGCCGCTGCGGCCGGGGGGACTGGAGTTTCTGCCGGATGGACGTCTCGCGGTCGGCACGCGGAAGGGAGACATCTATCTCATCAAGGGGGCGCTCGAATCGCCGCCGAAGCCGGAGTTTCATCTCTTCGCCACCGGGCAGGACGAGATCTTCTCCCTCGCTTGGTGCGATGGAGCGATGCTCGCGACCACTTGGGGCGAGGTGATTCGCATCCGCGACACCGATGGCGATGAGGTCGCCGACCGCTATGACACCCTGACGAACGATTGGGGCTACGCGGAGGGGCATGAGTTCGCGTTTGCCTCCAAACCTGATGCGGAGGGCAATCTCTGGGTCGCGCTCGGCCTCAGCGGTTCCTATGAATCCCACAATCTGTTCCGCGGTTGGGCCGTGAAAGTCACGCCGGAAGGCCGGATGATCCCGGTGTGCAGCGGATTGCGCAGTCCCGGCGGCGTGGGAGCCAATGCCCAAGGCGTGATGTTCGCGACCGAGAGCCAGGGGCCGTGGAATGGCTGTTGTTCGCTGAAGCATCTCAAACCCGGCGGCTTCCTCGGGCATCCGGCGAGTTACAATTGGTATCCCTTTGCCCCAAACATGACGGCTCCCGAAGTGGAGCCGCAGACGAATTCACGGATGTCGGTGGAGAAGCGGCGCGTGAAGGAACTCGTGCCGCCTGCGGTGAAGTTTCCCTACATCAAGATGGGGCGAAGCATCTCCGGATTTCGTCTGGCGGAAACGGGCGGCAAGTTCGGCCCCTTCGACGGGCAGCTCTTCCTCGCCGACTACAGCCTGAGCATCATCGTGCGCGTCACCACCGAGGAGGTGAACGGCGTGTGGCAGGGGGCGTGTTATCCCTTTCGCGAAGGTCTCACCACGGGACTAATGAATGTGGAATTCACGCCGCGCGGCCAGCTCATCGCCGGAGGCTTCACCACCAGCCGCCAGTGGCCGGTGCGGGGAACGGAACCCTTCGCGCTCCAGCGCATCGACTGGAATGGCGTGACGCCTTTTGAGGTGAAGGAGATCCGGATCCGAAAAGACGGCTTCGTCGTCACCTTCACGAAGCCCGTCGACCCGACGATCGCCGCCAGAACCGACAGCTACGCCGTCAGCACCTACACTCACATCTATCACGGCGCGTACGGCAGTCCCGAGGTGGATCACACCACGCCAACGATCCTCTCGGCCACGCCCGCGGCCGACGGAATGAGCGTTCATCTCCGCCTCGACAAGATCACCGAGGATCACATTCACGACTTCGACTTCGCCAGGATTACTTCGGCGCAACACGAGCCGCTGCTGCACCGGAAAGCCTACTACACGGTGAATGAGATCCCAAAAGACTGAGATCATGCTCCGAGTACTTCTCACTCTCCTGTTCTGTACGCCGGCGATTGCCCATCCGGTGCCGGAGAGCTCGCAGTGGCTCGTTTATCCCGGCGGTGACGGCCTCGGAAAAGGCAGGCACATCGTGCTCATCGCCGCTGATCAGGAATACCGCAGCGAGCAGTCCATGCCGATGATGGCGAAGATCCTGAGCACCCATCACGGCTTTGATTGCACCGTCCTTTTCGGCGTGAATGAAAATGGGGAGGTCGACCCCACGATGCCGGTTTACCCCGAAAAGGGCAAGGAAGCCGAGTTCAAGCCGCATCACATTCCCGGCCTCGAACACCTCGCGTCGGCGGATTTGGTCATCTTTTTCACACGACTGCTCACCCTGCCGCAAGCCGAGCAGGAGCAGATCGTGAACTACGTGGACTCCGGGAAGCCGTTCATCGCACTGCGCACCGCCAATCACGGATTCCGCGGTCCCCTGCCTTATCGGATCGATGGCAAACAGGTGCGCTGGGGCGAGGACGTGCTCGGCGGCGCCTTCATGGGCCATCACGGCCGCTGGCAGGCCGACTCGACCCGCGGCATTCCCGTGGAAGAGCAGAAGCAGCATCCCATCCTCGCCGGGGTGAGCGACATCTGGGGGAATTCCGACGTGTATCGCACCTACAAGGAGGGTGCCAGCCTGCCCGCCGGCTGCACCGCGCTGGTGTGGGGTCAGCCGCTCATGGGCCGCAAGCCCGATGATCCACCCAATCCCGAACTGGAGCCGCTGCCGGTCGCATGGATCAAGAACTGGCAAACGAGCACCGGAATGACCGCCCGCGTCTTCCATTCCACCATAGGCAGCGGCAAGGATCTCCAAAGCGCCGGCCTGCGCCGCCTCATCGTCAATGCCGCCTATTGGTGTCTCGAATTGGAAAGTGCGATCTCCCCCACCCGCAGCGTCGAAATCATCGGGGACTATCAGCCTCTCGAGAGCGGCTTCAAATACTCCAAACTCGGCGTGAAGCCGAAACCCGTCGCTGTTTATCAATGACCAGGTAGCGCCCAATAATCTAGCCAATCTAGATTTCCACCTGAACGACTCAATCCGCCCCGACTCCCCCCTGAATCCCGCACCTTTCCATGAAGTTCCGACTGCTCCTCGCCCTCCTCATTCTGCCCGGCTTCGCTTCTTCCGCCGAAGTGAAATCAGCGGCCACTCCTCCCGATTTCACGACCGACCCGCCCCTGCCGACCGGCACGAAGCATGATTGGACGCTTGGTCCCACCGGACTCCGCGGCTGGTATTACACCGCGAATGGCCACTCGCGCGAGGCACGCCAGATCCTCGTCACCAAAGTCGACACGGGCTCGCCGGCGGACGGCGTCTTCAGCAAAAGCGATGTCATTCTCGGGGTGAATGGTGCGCCTTTCTCCGATGACGCACGGGTGCAGTTCGCCCATGCCATCACGGCCGCGGAAGCGTCCGGCGGTGAGCTGAAACTGCTGCTCTGGCGCGCCGGCAACACGGAACCGGTGACGCTCCGGCTGCCCGTGCTCGGCGGCTACAGTGCCACCGCCCCCTATGATTGCGGGAAATCGAAACGGATCCTCGAACTCGGCTGCGCCTCGCTGGCCGAGCGCATGGCTTCGCCTGACTACACAAAAGGCCTCAATCCGATCCCGCGTTCCCTCAACGCCCTCGCCCTGCTCGCGAGCGGCAACCAGGCTTATCTGCCGCTCATCAAGAAGGAGGCGGAATGGGCGGCGGACTTCACCACGGACGGCTTTTTGTCATGGTACTACGGCTACCTCATGATCTTTCTCGGGGAATATGTCACGGCCACGGGTGACACCTCGGTCTTGCCGGGCTTGGAGCGTCTCGCGCTGGAGACGGCGCGCGGTCAGAGCGGCGTGGGCACCTGGGGGCACCGGTTTGCTCTGCCGGGTGGCAATCTCGGCGGCTACGGGGCGATGAACCAGCCGGGCCTGAGCCTCACCATCGGCATGGTCCTCGCACGAGAGGCCGGGGTGACGCATCCTGATCTCGACCGGGCCATTACGAAGGCGGCCGGCTTCCTCCGCTGGTGGGTCAACAAGGGCGGCATCCCATACGGCGATCATCGGCCCTACCCCGCTCACGAGGACAACGGGAAGTGCTCGGCCGGAGCGGTCCTTTTTGATTTGTTGGGAGACCGCGAGGCGGCCGGGTTCTTTGCCAAAATGTCCACCGCCGCCTACAGCGAGCGCGAGCGCGGCCACACCGGCAATTACTTCAACTACCTCTGGGCGCTGCAGGGCGTCGCCCGCGGCGGCCCGCAGGCCATTGGTGCCTATTTGAAAGAGCAGGCTTGGTATTATGACTTCGCCCGGAGCTGGGACGGTGCCTTTGTGTATCAACCCTCTCCCGAAGGAGCCGAGGAGCACCACAAATACGTTGGCTGGGACTGCAGCGGCCAGCATCTCATCGCCTATTCCCTTCCACTCAGGAGTCTGCGCCTCACCGGCAAGAAGCCCTTCACCGTCCCACCGCTCAACGAAGCACAGGTCGCAGGAGTCATCGCCGCAGGCCGCGATTTTGCTTTCAAAGGCGATCCCGACCACTACGAAGAGCGCAGCGACGAGCAACTCCTGACCGGACTCACGAGTTGGTCTCCCTTTGTCCGCAAACGCTCCGCCGCCGTACTGGGCCAACGCGAGGGCGATCACCTGCCCGTGCTGCTGAAGATGCTCGCCAGCACCAACCCTGATGCCCGCTACGGCGCGTGCGAGGCCCTCGAAGCTCTCGGCAAACGCGCCGATGCCGCGGCCCCGCAACTGCGCGCCGCCCTCAAAGATCCCGACCCCTGGGTGCAGTGCCTCGCCGCCGAAGCGATTCCGCCGCTGAGCCCAGACGCGCGAAATGCCTGCGTGAGCGACCTGCTCGCATTGACGGTCAGCACGAATCCCGCCGATCCCCGCCGTCATGCGGCGCTCTCTGCCAGCATCGCGCTCTTCGCGAACTATCCCGGAGAAAGGGGACCGCAGAGCATTCTCGGGGCCTCCCTCGAGGGCGTGGACCGCGCCCAGCTTTATCCCGCCCTTCAGGCACTCTTGCAGCATGAGGACAGCATCGCCCGCGGCGGTGCTTCCAAGACATTCAACAAGCTCACCGACGCGGATCTCGTCGCCCTCTTGCCTGACATCGTCAAAGCGATCCAGCAGCTCGCACCGAGCAACGAGATGTTCGGCGACGGAGTGAGGCTGGCCGGGCTTGACCTGATCTCGCGCCTCCACGTTCGCGAAGGCATGGAACTCTGCGTCACCACGATGGAACCGGAACGATGGGGGGAAAAAAACCGCACCAAAGACTGTCTCACCTACCTCCAGCGCTACGGCACCCACGCCAAGGAGTTCCTGCCAAAACTAGGCGAGATACGCGCCTACCTCGCGACAGTGAAGAAGGTTTCCGCCGATCAACTTCATTTGTTCGATCAGGGAGTCGCGGCGATCGAATCAGGCACCGCCACACCGACGCTGCTCAGCCTCGCCGAGTTCACCGCCCGCTCCGCCAACTGACCTCACACCCAACATCCCATGAAATCCACCGTCACCTTCCTCCATCTTGCGCTCATTGCACCGCTCTTCCTCGTGCCGGCCTTCGCGGCCGGAAACAAGCCGCTCGAAATCTACATCCTCGCCGGCCAGTCGAACATGCAGGGCCAGGCGAAAATTCAGACTTTTGAACACATCGGCATGGACCCGGCGACGAAGCCAATGCTGGAGATGATGCAGAATCCCGATGGAAGCCCCCGGGTCTGCGAGCGGGTGTGGATTTCCTCGATAGGCTGCACCGACACCGAGCAGACCGGAAAATTGACCGCAGGCTTCGGATCGAGCCAAAACGGACCCAAGATCGGACCCGAGTTCACCTTCGGGCTCTACATGGAAACGCTCACCGACGCTCCGATTCTCATCATCAAGACCTCCTGGGGAGGGAAGAGTCTGAACACCGACTTCCGACCTCCGTCGGCAGGTCCCTACGTTTTCAACGAAACCCAGATCGCGACCTTCGAGAAGCAGGGCAAGGACCTCGCAGCAATGCGCGCGGAAAAGGAGGCGGCCACGGGCGTTTATTACCGGCTCATGATCGATCATGTGAAGGCGGTTCTCGCGGACCTGAAACGAGTAGTGCCGGATTACGATCCTCGCCAAGGGCATGAACTCGCGGGTTTGGTCTGGTTCCAGGGATGGAATGACCTGGTGGATTCAGGCACCTATCCGAACCGCGAAAAGCCGGGCGGATACGACGCCTACAGCGAAGTCTTCGGACATTTCATCCGCGATGTCCGCAAGGACCTTGAGTCTCCCGAGCTTCCCTTCGTGATCGGGGTCCTCGGCGTCGGAGGACCGACTTCGGAATACGGCCCGGACCAGCAGCGCTACAAGATCACCCATCAGAATTTCCGCGACGCCATGGCGGCCCCTGCCTCGTTGCCGGAGTTCAAAGACACGGTCAAAGCGGTCCTGACAGAGACCTACTGGGACCAGGAGTTGTCCCGAGCCCGTGCGAAGGAATCCAAGGCAAAAGACGAAGCCAAGAAGATGGCCAAGGAACAATCCCTCAAGCCGGCAGAAGAGAGAGCCCTCGCGGAGAAGCTGCGTTCCGAGCGGCTCAGTGATCGCGAGAGGCTGGTCCTCGAAAAAGGCGTGTCGAATCAGGAATACCACTACCTCGGATCGGCGAAGATTCTCGGCGGAATCGGCAAGGCTTTCGCCGAGGCTGCGGCCAGCCTCGAGAACCGGCCAACTTCGCGCCCCTGAAGTCTCGAGAGGGTGCCTTCCTTATCGACGCCGCCACCTTCAAGAATAGAATGAGAACGACCGAACGAATGTCCTCCGTCTCAATCTTCAACGACGTGATCGGCCCGGTAATGCGGGGCCCTTCCAGTTCGCACTGCGCCGCGGCCTTGCGGATCGGACGCTTGGCGCGGGATCTCATGGACGGAGACATCGACGAGGTTCTCGTCGAATTCGACCGCGAGGGTTCGCTCCCCGCCACCCACGAAAGCCAGGGTAGCGACATGGGCCTGTTTGGAGGCCTGTTAGGCTGGGAGGCGGACGACGAGCGGCTCCCGGACTCCGGTCGTCATCTCGCCGAGGCGGGCATCGCCCTGACCTTCGAAACGATCGACTGCGGCGATCCCCACCCGAACACTTACCGGCTCACCCTCCGCAACTCCCGCGAAGTTCACACCTTGGTCGCGATCTCGACGGGAGGCGGGATGATCGAGGTGCTCTCGATCGACGGGGTGGCGCTGTCCATGGACGGCGGTTGGTGCGAGACACTCGTCTGGCTTCCAACGGGAACGCGCGGCAAATTTGATGCGTCAGAAGTGATCCGACACGATGCTGGCGAGTCCGAACTTTGGCAGATCAAGGGCGCTTCCTTCGCGTCCACCGCGGGTCTCGGAGCGCTTTCCGAAAAGCGTCTTTCGCGTGTGCTCCCGGTGCCTTCGCAGAAAGACCTTCAGCTTCCCTTCACCAGCGCGGCAACGCTTATCGAACACGACGGAGAAAAACACACGCCGCTGTGGCAGTTGGCAGTCGCCTATGAGCGCGCCCGCAGCGGATTCAGCGAGGATGAAATCGTCTCCCGCATGATCGCGATCGTGCGCCTGCTCCGGGCTTCGATCGCTTCGGGGGTCGAAGGCACCACTTACGAGGACCGGGTCCTGCCGCATCAGAGTGGTCGGTTTCGTGAGAAGATGATTCAGGGGCGCCTGCTCGACGGAGGAGCGCTCAACCGGATTATCCTCTACGTCACCGCGCTCATGGAGGTGAAGAGCAGCATGGGCCTCATCGTGGCCGCACCGACGGCGGGAGCTTGTGCCGCCTTGCCGGGCGCGGTCATCGCCATGGCTGAATCGATGGACCTGGATGAGACGACGATGGCTCGGGCCATGCTAGCCGCCGGATTGATCGGCGTGTTCATCGCCACCCGCTGGACCTTCGCTGCCGAGGTGGGAGGCTGCCAGGCCGAGGGAGGAGCCGCAGCCAGCATGGCCGCCGCTGCCCTCGTCACCCTCACTGACGGTACCCGTGACGAGGCGCTCGCCGCCGCTTCGCTCGCCCTCCAGAGCATGCTCGGCCTGATCTGCGACCCGATCGCCAACCGCGTCGAGGCTCCCTGCCTGGGGAAAAATGTCATGGCCGCGGCCAACGCCCTCTCCTGCGCGAACATGGCCCTCTCCGGGTTCGATCCGCTCATTCCCCTCGACGAGGTCATTGACGCGGCCAGGAGCGTCGCGGAGCGCATGCCGCGAGAGCATCGTTGCACCTCCCTTGGCGGACTCGCCATCACCCCGACTTCACTCGAGATCGAGCGCAAACTCGCCGCCCTGAAAACGTCCGGCTGCGGTTCCTGTTCCTGCCAATGACCAGGGTGTGTTCGAACACCGGGGTGAGGCGCGGCGCGAGCCGCTTTTCCGTCTGGCGAGACGCGACGAGCGAGCGGGGCTGTCCCCGTGAGCGAGGAGCAACGCGGCCAGG
>JAGRPC010000099.1 GCA_020439925.1 Verrucomicrobiia bacterium
AGATCGAGTTCACGATGAGGTCGTCTCGCCCGTCGCCATTCCAGTCGGCGGCGGAAAGGCAGGTGTAGCCCCATTTTGCCTCGGCCGGGCCCTGGATGGAGCCGTTCTCGCCGGCGAGGATCCGGAACTCTCTTCCGTCGGCTTCGAGGAGCGATGGGGCGCTCCATTTCGTTCCCTTGCCGTCGAGGTTTTCAAAGAGCGCCAGGTTGCCGGCGGTGTTGCCGCAGAGGATGTCCTCGTCGCCGTCGCCGTCCCAGTCGTGGGCGAAGGGGGTGGCGAGAGCGCCGAATTTCAGGGTATCGGCTTCCTGCTGGAAGTAGACCGGCTGGTGGAACACGGGCAATCCTGCAGCGATGTTTCCGGTGTGTTCGACAAGAGCGACGCGGCCGTCCTCGTCGCCGACGATGAGATCGAGGTCTCCGTCGCCGTCCCAGTCGAAGGCTGTCGGCGTGATCATCTGCAGGTGCATCACGAGGGGCGCGCGGTCGCTGCCGGAGAGCTTCACGCCGCTGTCGTAGGCGGGCTTTTCCCGCGTGCCGGTATTCTGGAAGTAGGTGAAACCGTCGAGGAACTCGCCGCAGAGCAAGTCGAGATCGCCGTCGCCGTCGAAGTCTCCGAGGTTCGGCGAGGGCCAGCCGAACACATCGAGCGGAGTGCCGCCCGCCTCGATTTTTTGCGGTTTGTCAGAGTAGTCCGGCTTCGCGTCGGTGCCGCGGTTCTCGATGAGGTAGACGTAACCGTGGAGGGGGCCGTTCCTCCATTTTCCCTGGGCGTCGTAGGCCTGGTCCCAGACGTAATCGCTCCAGTCGCCGATCCCGACGATGAGATCCTGGTCGCCGTCGCCCTCCCAGTCCGCATAGCGCCACATGCGCGCGCGGGTGTTGCCGGTATGAAAGCGAGCGTTCTTGTAGATCGTTTCCGCCTTCTCGAATCCCTTCTCCTTGAAGTCGACGTATTCCTGGTTCTCCCTGAGGATGCGTGGCTTTCCTCCGACGTAGCTGATCTGCACGTTGTGACCGGTGGGACCCAGGCGGACGCCGGGTTTGAAGACGGGCGCCTTCACCTTCGGGTCCTGCGTCGGATTCTCGAAAAAGTAGATCCCGTTGGAGGGTTTGTCAGGACAGGAGACGAGCAGGTCCACGTCGCCGTCGCCGTCGTAGTCGATGGGGAGAGGCCACGCCCAGAGGCCTACGCCGAGGTCGACGACGAGGCCGGGATGGTTGTAGGCGAGGGGTTGCAGTTTCCACTCCTTTTCCTCGCCCATGGCGAGAAGCGGGAAGAGGGCGGCAAGCAGGATCGTGATCGTGGGTTTCATGTCAAAAGGGTCAGGATGGAGAACGAAGAGTTTCTGATCGGGGACGGGATTTGTCAGGAAAGCGGACCCGACTGTCGAGCCTTCCAGTAGGCGGCGAGATGGTAAAGGATGCCGCAGCTGGCAGTGTGATCGTAGTCGAAGCCCCGGATCAATTCGGAGAGTCCGGTTCGAAGTTCTGTCGAATCGGGTGCGGAGTCCGCCATGAGAACCACAAGGGCGGACTCTCCCGCTTCGCGGGTGAGATGCCAGATCTCGCGAAAGGGACCCCATTGCGGATTGGGATAACCCTTCTGGTTCTTCCATTCCGGGACGGTGCGCCAGTCGGGTCCCAGCATGCCCATCTCCATCCGGGTTTTGCCCGCGAGAGCGGCTTTCACCCCCTCAAAGCGGGACGCGGCGAGGGAAGCGACGTGCTCCATCCTCTCGCGTATGGCCTTCTTGAGTTGCGGGTCCGGTTCGAGAGCATGGAGCACCTCCAGCGAACACTGCATTTGCAGGAGGGCGTAGGCCGGCTTCTGCTCGCCGGGGTTTCTGCTCTGCTCGATCGCTTCGGCGGCATAACGGCGCCATTGCTCGCGAAAACGCTCGTCTCCCGTCACATCCCAGGCCGCCGCGTAGATCATGGGGAGACGGGCCGCCTCATGGGGCTGAACTTCCCACATTCGGCAGATTCCAAGGGGGCAGCGGGTGCCGTCGGCCCTGCAGAAGTCGTAGTCGTTTTCCGGAGTGACGAAGTCGATCATCCGTTGCGCGACTGCGGAGAGGACTTGGCGGATGGATTCCTTGTCCGCGTCGTTCGCGAGGGGACTGTGGTAATAGCGCCAGAGTCCGTGAACGAAATGGGTCACCTGGTCGCGCGAGGAGTTGATGTAGACGCTCCTGCCGTCTTCGGGACACACATTGCGGGCGACGAAGCCTGGCACCCCGTGAACAGTGGCGCAGCGCTGGAGTCCGGCGAACACGGCGGAGGCTTTCTCGAGAAGCGAATCGTCCCGGGTCACGGCGTAGCGGTCGCAGAGCAGGCTGAGCATGGCCCCTCCGAGAATGGCGCCGTCCTCCATCCCGGTGCTGTAGCCGCAGGGATTGGGGAATTGACGACCCACCTCTTCGGCCGTCGGGAGGTGGGATTGTTCCTGCCCGGATTCGTAGCTGCTCAGGTAATCTCCGAAAGTCTGCACCTCCGGGAGGTAGAAACGTTTCCAGGCAAGCTGCCACGCCCGCTCGATCGACGCATCGGCGGTACCCGCATGGGACATTGCGAGCCGGTCGAGGTCGGCGATCTTCACCTTGAGGACCTCGACGCTTTGTTTTCCTCCGGAGAACGCGATGTAAAGATGGCCGTCCTGTTCGATGGCATGGGGGTAATCGACGTGGCGTCCACCGGCGAGGTAGAAGAGACGGTCAAAGGACAGTCCGTCCGGACTGAGGGCAAGAGTCAGGGGATCTCGTTTCTTCGGGTTACTGTTGGAGACGAGGACATATTGTCCGTCGGACAGGCGGAATCCGTGGAGTTTCGAGGTGGCGTCGGGAAAGTTGGTCCGGCTCGGAGTGGTCCAAGTGCATCCCCCGTCGGAGGAGATCGACCGGTAAAGGAACTTGCTGCCGCGGTTGTCGCGGAAGAGGGCGACAAGACGATCATCGGGCAGGGCCCACCAGAGCGGTTCTTCGGCGCTGAGTTCGCTGCTGGTGCCGAGGACGGGGCGGGACTCCCAGTCATCGAGGCTCTTCTTTCCCCCGATCAAAAACTGTACGCCCTTGCTCTTGTAATCGTGGGTGCGGCGTGACATGAGCCAGTCACCCGATGGGAGTTGCCCCGGGGGAAAATTGTTGATCGCATCTCTGGCGACCAGTCCCGCATCCTCCCACGAAGCTCCTGCGGCGTTCCAGCGAAAGGCACGCAACTCGAGTCCAGGTCCGAAGAAACCCGCCGCTTCATCGAGGGCGCAGAGGGCGAGAAGTTCTCCCTCCCTTTTCCAGAAGCCACGTGAAATCCA
>JAGRPC010000100.1 GCA_020439925.1 Verrucomicrobiia bacterium
GCTCTTCCGGAGGGGAAGGAATCCCTTCATCCGGTCGACGCCTTTCTCTCCGCCCGCCTCGATCGGGAAGGTCTCGTGATGCAGCCGGAGGCCGACCGTGAAACCCTCCTGCGTCGGGTATCCCTGGATCTGACGGGTCTGCCACCCACCCTTGCCGAACTGGACTCCTTCCTCGAAGACACCTCCCCGCAAGCCTACGAAAAGGTCGTGGATCGACTCCTCGCTTCTCCGCACTACGGGGAACGCATGGCGATGGACTGGCTCGACTTTGCGCGATACGCCGACAGCAACGGCTTCCAGACCGACGACAGCCGCCAGATGTGGCCCTGGCGCGACTGGCTCATCGATGCCTACAATCGGAACCTGACCTTTGATCGTTTCACCATCGAGCAGTTGGCGGGTGATCTCCTGCCTGGGGCGACACGGGACCAGGTCGTGGCGACGGGTTTCAATCGCAACCACCGGCTCAATGGCGAAGGGGGACGGATCGAAGCCGAGTGGTTCGTCGAGACCGTGATCGACCGGATCGAAACCACCGGCATGACCTGGATGGCCCTGACCCTGAACTGCGCGCGCTGCCACGATCACAAGTATGACCCAATTACTCAGAAGGAGTTCTACGGACTCTTTGCCTTTTTCAATTCGAACGAAGAAAGCGGGGTGCTTGGAATCCAGGGGAAGACTCGGAACACACCACCTCTGCTCCACCTGCCCGACGAGGGCCAGTCGGCCGAGCTGGCACGTCTCGATGCCGAAATTGCGAAGGCCGGGGAAAGAGTGAAGAGCGCACCCGGAGAAATGGCTGCCGCTTTCGCCCAATGGGAGAAAGACCTTCGCGGCCGGCTCGGGGGCGATGGGGCGAAGGTGGCATGGGTGGCCATGGATGGCGAGAGCGCCAGAAGCATGGGAGGGGCAAGTCTCACACGCCAGGCTGACGGATCCTGGCTCTCGGGAGGGAAAAACCCGGCAAACGATTCTTACGAGATTGTCCTCCCGAATCCGGGAGATCGCTTCAGCGGATTGCTTCTCGAGGTGTTTCCCGATGACTCGCTGCCGGGGAAGAGCCTCGGCAGGGGATCCAACGGCAATTTTGTGCTCACCGGAGTGGAACTGGCCCTGCGCCAGCCGGAAGGGGAGGAAATCCCGATTGCCCTTGCCACGGCGGCGGCGGATTACGAGCAAAAGGGGTATGGCATCTCCGAGATCCTCACCAACTCGAGGAATCCGCGCGCCCGGGCCTCGAAAGGCTGGGCGATCGACGGCAACAGCCCCGACAAGAAGGTATCCCGGCGCGCCATGTTCCTGGCCGCTTCCGCCGTTTCGGTGCCGCCTCCTGCCTCGCTCGTGGTGCGTTTGCACCACCAGTCGGGTTTCTCCGATCACAATGTAGGAAGGTTTCGCCTTTCCACGACCGCGCTTGAGCCGGCTTTCGTGAAACTGGACGGAGGCGCCGGGCTTCCCTCGGAAATCCAGACCCTGCTTGCGGGCGATCCTGGAAAGCAGAGCGAAGCCGACCTTCAAACCTTGGAAAAATGGTTCCGGGAGAATGCCGATCACCCCGTGAAGCGCGCCGCCGCCGATCTGGACGCGGCGAAGAAAAAGCGGGCCGCCTACGAGGAATCAACTCCCAGTGTCATGGTCATGAAGGAGCGCCCGGAACCTCGCGAGGCGTTTGTTCTTGAGCGGGGCGAGTACGACCGTCCTGCGGGCAGCGTTGACCGGCATCTTCCCGCTGTGCTGCCCCCGCTCCCCGCCGGCGCACCCCGGAATCGCCTCGGTTTGGCGCAATGGCTCGTTTCGGGTGAACACCCGTTGACCGCCCGTGTCTGGATCAACCGGGAATGGGAGCGGCTTTTTGGAACGGGCATCGTGAAGACCTCGGAGAATTTCGGATCGCAGGCCGAATGGCCGGTACATCCCGAACTGCTCGATTGGCTCGCGGTGGAATTCGTCTCTCCCACGAAGCTTCCCGCAGTGAACGGAGAGGCGCCGAAGTCGTGGGACATGAAGGCGATGATCAAGTTTCTCGTCACGAGCCGCGCCTATCGGCAGAGTTCCGCCTCCGCTCCGGAACTTGTCGAACGTGATCCCGAAAACCGGCTTCTCGCGAGGGGGCCACGTTTCCGACTGCGCGGAGAACTGGTCCGTGACCAGGCTCTCGCCGTGTCGGGCTTGATTGCGCCGCAGGTGGGAGGGCCAAGCGTGCGTCCCTACATGCCGGAGGGGGTCTGGGATGAAACGAGCCGATACGGCGACCTTCGCAATTACAAGGCCGACAGCGATGAGGGACTCTACCGCCGTACTCTCTACACGATCTGGAAACGGACCGGCGCCCCCCCGACGATGCTGTTGTTCGACGCTCCCAACCGGGAGGTTTGCACGCCGAAGCGCTCGCGCACAAACACGCCGCTGCAGGCGCTGGCCCTCCTGAACGAGGTCACCTTCGTCGAGGCCGCGCGGGCGCTGGCGGAGCGAATGATGCGCGAGGGGGGAAGTACCCCCGAAGAGAGGCTTCTCACCGGTTACCGGCTTGCCACCTCGAGAACGCCGGATTCGCAAACTCTTCTCCTCCTCCGCGATGGATTCGGCAGCCGACTCGCTGGATTCCAGGCCGATCCCGAGTCCGCGACGAAACTGATATCGCACGGCGCTTCTCTACCCGACCCCTCCCTCGATCGGACCGAACTCGCCGCCTATACTGTCACTGCCAGCATTCTCCTCAACCTCGACCGCGTTGTGACCCGCGACTGATCTTTCCCGCCATGAATTCCCTGAGAGATCTCCTTTCCTCCCGGTCAGACGGCGGTTCCATCCAGGACCTTCTCAACCGGCGTCTTTTCCTGAGGCGCGGAGGAAGCGCCCTGGGAACGGCCGCCCTCGCAAGCCTTCTTGGACGGGACCTGGCCTCCGCGGCATCGCGTCCGAGCGGATCGGGTCGCGCGGGTTTTCCCAATCACTCTCCGAAGGCGAAACGCGTCATCTACCTCTTTCAGTCGGGGGCTCCTTCACAGATGGATCTCTTCGATCCGAAACCGCAGATGGTGGCCCAGAGGGGCAAGGATCTGCCCGAGTCGATCCGCCAAGGGCAACGGCTCACGACGATGACTTCGGGCCAGAAGAGTTTCCCTGTCGCTCCTTCGATTTTCCAATTCGAACGTCGCGGAAAGAGCGGTGCCTGGATGAGCGAGTTGCTTCCGCACCTCTCAACGGTCGCCGACGACCTCTGTTTCATCCGTTCGATGCATACCGAGGCGATCAATCACGATCCCGCGATCACCTTCTGCCAGACAGGGCACCAACTCGCGGGGAGACCGAGTATCGGGGCCTGGTTGAGTTACGGACTGGGCACCGAGAACGCCGATCTGCCGGCTTACGTGGTTCTCACCTCGTTTGGAACAGGACGTCGGAACGATCAGCCGCTCTACGATCGCCTCTGGGCATCGGGTTTCCTTCCCACGCAGCACCAGGGGGTGAAGTTCCGCAACATCGGAGATCCCGTGCTGTATCTCTCCGACCCGGCGGGAATGAACCGCGAGATGCGCAGGGGCATGCTGGACGATCTCGCCACGCTCAATCGGGCCGATTTCGAGCGGTTTGGAGACCCCGAGATCGATGCCCGCATCTCGCAATACGAGATGGCCTTCCGCATGCAGAGCAGCG
>JAGRPC010000101.1 GCA_020439925.1 Verrucomicrobiia bacterium
TGCCGTAGGCGCTGCCGTGATACTGGCGCTCGTCGAGCTTCGCGTATTTCCCGGCGGTGTTGTCGAGGACCTGCAGTTCGCACATGCCGGTGTAGGCGGTGTCTCCCTGTCCCGGATAGCGGATCGCCAGGCCGTTGTTGCCACCGGGAGGGACCTTGAACTCGAAGCGGACCACGAAATCACCGTATTCATCGGAGGTGTGGAGGACTCCCCCCTTGCCCGCCTTGCACTGGATCGCCCCATCGACGACCTCGTAATTGTCCGTGGCTCCGGCCCATCCGCCGAGGTCTTTTCCGTTGAAAAGCGAGGTGAAGCCGGCCGCCGCATCGTCACCGCGAAGGAGTGCGTTCGCCTCGGCTCCGGAGATTTCCTTCACCGAGAGATTGCGCCAACGGATCTCACCACCATGGGTCTGCAGGTGAATCGGCCCTTTGGCCGGAAGCGGCCTGGCCCGGTCCCAGTAGTTTTCCATGATCGCATTCTCCACCACGGCCTGACCGTTCAGCCAGACCCAGGTGCGAGCCCCAAGTTGGCGGATCTTGAATGAGTTCCACTCGCCCAGCGGCCTGTCCGCCCTCACGAGCGGATCCTTGCCGGCGGCCCCGGGGCTGTTGTTCCAGAGCCCGCCGGAACCTTTGTCGGCCCCGTGTTTGATCGAAGGAGGGTGATTCACATCCCAGATCTGCACCTGCGGCGTGCCGCGCAGATAGATTCCGCTGTCCGCGGTGGGCACGGTCCTGTAGTCGACGAGGAATTCAATGTCACCGTAATCCTGATCGGTCGTGGCATAAGGACCGTGACCGTCGTTGACGAGATCTCCGTTCTCGACGGACCAGTGATCCTTGAATTCGACCTGCTGCTCCGCGAGGGATTTTTCCCGCTCCTCGGGAGTCTTCGCTTTGACGGTGGTGTGGGGGTTGTCGCCATGCCAGCCGCTGAGATCCTTTCCGTTGAAAAGGGAGACGGGCTCTGCCTTCACGGAAAGTGCAAAAGCGGACAAAGCGATCAAAAGAATGGAAGTTCTGGCCATGCAGAAGAGTGGCAGTTTCCGCGGTGGCAGAGCAATGCGGGAGTTCGGCGGATGTGCGGGATTGGGAAGCGGAAATGGCTTCGGTTTTCGGTGCCTGCGAGCCTGCCGGCCAAACCGGTCCGAGAATATGACCTAAAAGCCTTGGTCGTTTGGAGACGCCTTGTTATTCTCCCTTCGCAACCCGTCATTTCAGATGAAAGCCTGCCTTCTCTCTGCGCTCCTTCTCCTGCCGACACTCCAGGTATCCGCCGGCGACATCCTCGTAAACTCCGCCAGTGACGCCGATCTGAGATCCGCGATCGACGGAGCGAACTCGGGAGATGTGATTACCTTCGCCCCTGCGCTCTCTAATCAGACGATATCCCTGACGGGCGGGCAACTGGTCATCAATGTGAATCTAACCATCGATGCCTCCAATCTCGCCGAGAGACTGACCGTCTCCGGAGGAGATCTGTCGCGGGTTTTCCTCGTCAACGGATTTCATGATGTCCTCCTCAAAGGATTCAACGTCACCTCCGGCCAATCCCCTGTTGGTGAGGATGGTGGCGGAATCTACAATGACGGCGGCACTCTCACCCTCGTGAACATGTCCGTGAGCGGCAACGCCACGGGCCGTGGGATCGATTTACAGTCACCATCCGACCCGGGAGGGCATGGAGGCGGAATCTACAACAACGCCGGGACCCTCACGGTCGCGAACTCGACAATTGCGAACAACACGACGGGTCGCGGAGGAAATCCCGGAAACCCAGGTATTGACCCGGGTGGCGCCGGAGGGTCCGGAGGAGGAATCTGGAACGAAGTCGGCACGGTCATCGTGGAAAACTCCACCATCTCCGGCAACCAATGCGGTCCCGGTGTGAACGGCATCACCGGTGGAGTCGGCGGGTCCGGCGGCGGCGTCTACAATTCCGGTGGTTACGTGATCATCCGGAATGCGACGATCGTCGGCAACAGCACCGGGGATACCGGTGGACCGGGCACTCCAGGAGGCTACGGAGGTGGGATTTACCAGCAGACCGGAACGGTGGAACTGGCCAACACCATTGTCGCGCAGAACTCACTTGGGAACGGCGGTGGTGCCACCTCCACCGGACCCGATTTTCATCCCGGAGCGGGAACGGTCATTGCGGGAGGCGTAAACCTTGTCGGGAACAACGATCGGGTCGACGCGTTTTTCCCAGCGCCGATGACCGGAGGAGAACCGAACGAGAACGGAGATCTCGTCGGCACGGACGGCGATCCCCTGGATCCCCTCCTCGGAGCCGTCACGGTTCCTTTACCGGCCTTCGTCCCCCAGCCCGGCTCTCCCGTCATCGACGCAGGCGACAACTCCTTCCTCTCCCAGGACGGGCTCGATCTCGACGGCGACGGCAACTTTGGGGAGCAGGTGCCCGTGGACCAGTTGGGACGCGATCGGACTTCGGGAAAGGCCGTGGATCTCGGCGCGGTCGAAGATCAGTCGGCCAACCTCGCAAAAGTGGCCCTCTTGAAGAAGCAGATCCAGGTCCTGAAGACGCGAGTGAAGAAGGCGAAGAGCGTCAAGGACAAGCGAGCCCTGAAAAAACTGCTTCGCAAGCTGCGCTCGCTCAAGAAACAGCTGCAGCAGGCATGAGGGCCGGATCGTGGCGAGAAGAAACGGACGCCCAACTATCGCGCCGCGCTGGACGCTGTCTCGCGGGACCAGAATTGCCCCTCCTCGTTGCGGAGGAGGACACGGACGAACAGCGGCTCCGAGGCGGGCACTCCGTCGAGAATGATCTGTTGGCTCCCCTCCTTGGCGGCTTCTTTTGATTCCGACTTGTGATCCCACCGGTCGGCGAAGGTGAGTCCTTCGCCCGGTCCCCAGAAGAGCGAAAGCCCGGCCTTTGCACCGGCATTCCTGACCGACAAGGTGATGCGGGCCTTTTCTCCGGCCCGTTCAATCCGGGTGACGACGACTTCGCTGGGCACCGTGCCGAGAAAAGCCAGGTCATCGGCATCTAGATAATCGACCTGCGGTCTGCCGGAGGAGGGCAGGGCCACCGGCTCCGTGTCCCGAACCTTCCGGAAAAACCATCCTCCCGTCTGGAGATAAAACCATCCATCCTCCGTCACTCCTCGATCCGTGTGGGTGAGACCGGTCGCTTTGTCCACATTGCCCCGCTCCATGCGGTCGAGGGGGAACCAGTTGCCGCTTTCATCCATGACCCATCCCCGGTACCGCATCCTCCTCTCCCAGGCACCGGTTCGCTGGACGGGCGGAGGCCCCGGAACCTCGACAAAACTCCCCACCCACAGATCCTCGAGTGGACGCCCCTGGTTGTATTTGTTGCCGACCCCGAAAAGCCGCCAACGCTTCTCGTCGGAGGCAAAGAAATAACTGTAATAGGTGTCGTAGACGGGGCCAGGTTCAACGCGGAGGGCGAGAGCCTGCCGTTGCCCCTGACGACCTTCCAAAGGTTCCCAATCACGGATTTTGACCCCCGTCCCCTCGTGATCGAAGCCACCGAAGGTTGCTTCGGGATTTCCGATCGCGAGGAGGTGGGAGAGCCGCTCGACGGGAGGCTCGGCCTCTCCCCGGCCAAAGGACCAGAGGGAGAAATTGAAACCGGTGTTGACCGTGCCATCGGCGTTCCAGGTCGGGCCGTAATAGCCGAAAGGAGTCGTGAGCGGGGAATAGAAGTCGAGCACTCCCGGGACGGCGTCCAGTTCCATGATCCAGAGGCGCACGTGCCCCGTTGCCCGGGAACTGGAGAATTTCGTATGGGCCGCAGCCGGCCTCCATCGCTTCCGGAGGACGCCTCCCGATTCCGCAGCGGGACCGCCCGCTTCCATCCAAAGAAACTCGGATGCGCTGCCCGCATCCTCACAGGTCAGGGTCACCGGGTGTCGCCCCGTCTCGGTGATGGAAAAGCTGACCGTCGCGGCGACTCCATCACCGGCGGAAGGTGCGAAGCTTTGGGATTGGTCCCCGACTTGGATCCGGAAACGCCCTCCCTTTCCCTTGAGGTGGACTCCAAGCGTCAGCGTTCCTGGCTGCGTCAGCCACAGTCCCCATTCGGCGGCGTCTCCGGCATCCCATTTCCCGATGCTGGCGAAAGACTTTCCACCGTTCAGTTCATCGACATCCGGAACGGAGCCGCTCCCCTCCGCGGCGAGCCCGAGCTTCGGAAAGAAGGACTCGTTCGGCGTGAGGAAGAGCCGGCCATCCCCGGTCAGTTGGACCGCGTGAACGAGATCTTCATGGTTCGGCACCTCCAACCAGGTGAGGGGTGCGCCGAGCTGGCCCTTTCCGGGCGAAGGGATCCCTTCCGATTCGGCAAAAAGTGAAGGCGCGACGGCGAACAGGACAAGGCTCGAAAAGAGGGCAGGGCGCATCCGGATATCATGGGTAACACAGACCTCCCCTTTCAAGTCGGACCCGAGGCATTTCCTGTCATACGCGATTCGCAGGATTCGCCGGGAAGGAAGTCGGAACGCTTTGTCGAAATGCCCCGGTCAACGTCCGTCCTATTCCACCCGAGGCAAGGAGACCGCCTCGGCATAGTCGAGTTCGCCGGTGCGACCGTCGTAATACTGGAAGACAACCTGCGGGTGCGGATAGGCGACCCAGCGCTCCCCGCCCAGTTTTTTCGGCATGTTGAAGACATTGTTCACCTGCACGACGGCATAATGGGGGTAAAGACGCTCGAGTCGGTCGAGGTCGGGCAGGATGTAACTGCTCCAGCGGATATCGCAGGCGCGGGGGCCGAACTGGAATTTGCCGGTAGCGGGGCGATCCATCTCGTCGTCCCGGGGCACATGGTTGACGCTGTTGTGAGGGCCGCAGCAGAACTCCCAGATGCTGTCGGTGATCCGGATCGCAAAGCTGTTGTGGAGGTCGCCCGTCATGACAAAGACGGGTTTCCCGAGTTTTTCCCATTCGGAAATCAGCAGTTCCCGCTCGTCGAAAAAGGCGGTCCAGGCTTCCTCCTTGTTGCCGGCGGCCTCAAACCCACCCGCGCCACTGTGGGGAATCATGAAGGGCACGGTGGAAACGACAAAAAAGAAGTCGGCATCGCTTTTTTTCATCGAATCTAGCAGCCATTCGCGCTGTGCTTTTCCGATCATGGACAGGCCCTTCTTGTCGCGCTCGGTGACATCGTGCATGTCCCGGGAACCCCGGGTATCGAGCAGGTAGAACTCGCAGTTGCTGACGCGGAAGTGGGCGTAACTGCGCCGGCCGATCGAATAGGTCACGGCATCGGTGACCTTTGCCGGCATGTGGAGGCGCAGGGTGTGGGGATCGACCACCTCTACAATGTTGTAGACATAGGAATTCGGGTGTCCCAGACCCTCTTCGTCGTAACGCAGGTCGTTGGCTCCGGCCTCGGGAGTGCCCCAGTGGACATGAAGATTGAGCATCTCGTCGAGCGGGAGCTTCGTGAAGTCGGTTTCCTCGTCGACGAGGAGGTCACTCCCCTCCTCCATCCGGCCCCGGGATACATGGATGCCGTGATTGTATTCGGTCGGATTGGCCCATCCGAGATAATCGTAGAAGGCCTCGGTCCCGATGTCGCGGAAAACCGCCCTGCGGTCACGGCGCCCGGCTGTGGCAGCCCCCCAGATGTCGTTGACCAGTTCGTGGTCGTCGAAGGTGAAATAGCTGGGAACCTTGCGATGCCATTCCGCAAGGGAAACGCCCCGTTCCAGGTAGAGGCGATAGTTCTCCCAGACCCCGACCACCGTGGGCATCAGTTCCACATTGTGCGGCACCTTCTCGAGCCCCTGTTCCAGTCTCCACGCCTCGACGGGATATTCCCGCAACTCTTCGTAGAGCCAATCGCCATTCATGATGTGGAAGTGGGTCCTCGACGCCCAGTCCTCGTTCAAATGCTCATAGGTGCGGATGCGATGGCCATTGCCATGAAGAGGATTCTGGTTCGCGCAGGAGCCGATCTGAAAACGAAAATTGAAGAGTCCCTTTGGATTGTGTTCGGGGTTCTTGACCTTCTCGGGATCGGGCAGGGTGAGGAAGGAACCGGGGAGTCCGTGGGGTCGGCCGTTGACCCAGACCTGGTAGTGGTAACGCTGATCGCCCTCGAGCCCCTTGAGGGTGACGGTTCCCGTGTTGTCATCCTCGATCCGGGTGACTCCCGCTTCGGATTCCTGGTCGAGAACGTCTTCCCGTGTGCCGTAGCGCACCCGAAACTCGCCCGGATCCGAGGTCCTTGCCCAGACTTTGACGCTGTTGGACGTCGGATTCCCCAGCATGGGACCGTGAGTGAGGCGAATCGGATCTCTCTCCGCGAGCGCGGAGGTGGAAAGGCCGAGAAGGAGAAGAAACGCGAGGGGGTGGAGTTTTTCCATGGCCCGATGGAACCTTTTCGGCGCCAAAATGTCAACCAGCGCCGGCCTCAGGTCATTACACCTTTGCGGAACGGACGGGGTCAACCTGGATCCCGGGTAGATCGAGGCCTCCAAGGGAAATACCGGCTTCCCGTCCGCACCTTACCTCACCTCGCCCAGCTTCACCTCTCGCCCAAGCTCCAGCGAACGTTGCCCGGCTTCCAGCGCGGCGATGAGTTCGACCTCCTCTTCGAGAGGCACGCTGACCTTGTCTCGGAGAGCGAGATCGAGGAAGGCCTCGAGCAGGTAGGCATAGAGATCCTTCAAATCCGGTTCGACCCGCAGATTCCCCTTTTCACCGAACAGCTGGATCGAAAATCCGGCCCGCATCCGCTCGCGCGCCCCGACCAGGAGGACGATGTCGAGTTCCTTCTCATGACGCAGGCGCACGATATGCCCTCCCTCGCGCCCGGTGTTGTGAGCGCTGACCACACCGGGGCCGAGCACGGCGTAGGCCATGGAAAGGGCGTGGATACCGTAGTAGACGAGGTCGCCTGGACCGGTCACGGTGCAGAGGCGGATGGGGCCGATCCCTTTCGCATCCTCGCGCAGTTTCACGATGTCCGGAACAAAACGCAGGCTGCTCGCGGACATGAACTTGGTCCCCGTCTCGCGGGCGACTGCCGCAATGGACGCGGCCTCCTTCGCGGTCATCGCGAGGGGTTTGTCGCAGAACGTCGGAATCCCCTTGCGGAGCGCCGCTTCGGCGTACTTCCACTGGGCCCCGCTCCCGTCGTCAATGCAGAGAGCGAGATCGACATCCGTGACGCATTCCTCCGCCGAACCGGCCACGGTCGCGATCCCGCAGATGTCCGCGATGGCTTTGGCGGCGACAGCGTCCGGATCCCAGATTTTCACGACCCTGGCGCCCTCGATGCGCTTCGACGCCCTGACGAACGTCCCTTTGAAAGCCTTGGCCTTTTCTTCGTCAAAGCCGTTGAAGATGGTGGCAAAAGCGGTGCCGTGGTTGGATCCCGGCGTTCGCGGCTGCGGGTCGGGCCCATAGGTCGCGCCATAACTTGCCGCGGAGACGAGCCCGATACGGAGCGGTTTGGTTGCATCCTGGGCCATTGCGTTCAGCGAGGGCGAGGCGGCGGCAAGTCCCGCAAGGGAGTGGCCGAGAAAAGTGCGGCGGCGGATCGGGAGACTCATGGGACGAAAGTGGTTGTTTTGTCAGGGTTCGTGTTCGCGCGGAGCGCCGAGGCTGATTCGAAAACCGTCGCGAGAATCGGAATAATTCGGTCCCCGCAGCCCGAGACGGACGGCACAGCGTGCATTGCCGGGGACGTCGAAATAGTTACCCCCGCGGCAGACGGGACGCGGATTCTCCGGAACGAAGTGGACGTTCTCATGACCGCCTGCCGGGTCGAAGTGGTCGAGGACAATCTCCCAGACCCCTCCGCAGGTATCCGCGAGGCCAAAGCCATTCCGCCCCCGCTCGCCGAAATGATCCACCGGGGAGACGAATGCAAAACCGTCGCTCCAGGGCACCTTCGCGAGCGGCCAGGTCCGGGTGCGGCCGGGGAGAAAGTCGATGCCGGAAATATTCAGACGCCCCTCGCCTTCCTCGATTTCGTTTCCCCACCAGAAGTAGAGGCTTTCCCTGCTACCTCCACGACAGGCGTATTCCCACTCCGCCTCGGTGGGGAGGCGAAAGACAAGACCGTCCGGGAGTCGGCCGGCCTCGCTTTCGCGCCTGGTGAGCCACTCGCCGAAGGCGCGTGCGTCGTTCCAACTCACGCAAACGACGGGATAATCCTCGCGCAGGGGATTCGGGAATCCCGGGTCCCGCCAGCTCTTGCCTGCGGACGCCTTCCAGGGATGAACGGTTTCCGTGGTGAAATGGTATCCCGTCCACTCCGGATCAAAGCAATGCGGGGCACCGCCCGGACGTTCCGCATCGGAGACATACCCGCTCTCTTCGACAAAACGGCGGAACTGCCCCATCGACACCTCGGTCCGGCCCATCCAGAAGGCCTCTTTCACCCGCATCGGACGTGGTGCCTCGCCTTCGAAGGATTCGCGCGCCGTTCCCGGAGTCGCACCTCCCTCTATGCCCGTAGCCCACGTCTTCTCCTCCGCCGTGCTGCCCATGAGGAATTCACCGGGTGGAAGTTTCACGAGTTCGAGACTGACGCCACCCCCAAGTACGACACTTCTCGACTCCATTTCCTCTCCACCGACATGGGTCGCCGCAACGAGGATACCGAGGAGAAAGGCGGCGGGTTTCATGGTTCGAGTTCGTTCTGACGGGTCAGGGTCACTTGCTGATCGGCTGGGAGATCCGGAGGTAAGCGAAGAGATCGCGCAACTGCTGCTCGTCGAGTCCCTCGAGAAGTCCCTCGGGCATGAGACTGCGCCCCATCGGCTCGACCGTGTCGATTTCCGAAGCGGAGAGGGTCAGGTCCTGCCCGTCGAGTCCACGCAGCACGGTGACCTGGTTGTCGCGATCCACCTGGAATCCACCGAGGGTACGACCATCTTTCGTTTTCACCGTGATGAACTGGAAGCCTTCGCGGATCTCCGCATTGGGATTCACGATGCTGATGAGCATGGTGCCGAGATCGTCACGCTGGTAGCCGGTAAGCTCGGGGCCGATCCTGCCTCCCTTGAAAAAGAGCTTGTGGCAGCTCGCGCAGCGCTGCTCGAAAATCGGCTCGCCAGCGTAGGGATTGCCCGGCGCCTTCTTCAGGGCCTCCTCGACAGAGGCGATGCGCGCATTGAAGTCCATCCCCGCCGTTTCCGCTTTCGGAAACAGCTTTACCGCTGCGGTGCGGACGGATTCCTCGGCGTGCGAGCGAAGCTGGTCGGCAACATCTCCCGGCACCAGCGAGAGTGACAGGGAACCGGACTGAAGCGCGGCGATCAAAGCTCCTGCCCAGGCGGGACGACTGCCCAGGAGGGTGAAGGCGGCGGGACGCACCGCTTCGGGAAGAGAAGGAAGAGCCGCGAGCGTTTTCACGGCAATGTCGGTATCGTCATAGGAACCCAGTGAGGCCAGCGCGGCCCGACGCAGATCGACATCGCCATCAACCGTGGCGAGACTCAGGAGAACCGGCACGGCCTCGATCCTCTTGATTTCTCCGAAGCTGCGCGTGTAGCGGAGACGCTCGTCGAGGGGCGCTTTCGAATCGGCGATGAGATCGAGGGCCTCTTTCACCGCGGATTCGTCACCCTGACGGAGGCGAATCCCCAGCGAGGCGCCGCCCGAGTCCGCCATCGCCGAAAGCAATTCTTCGGGCAAGGCTGTCATGGTGCGACCGCGATAGGCTTCTTCGAATCCAATCAGCAATTGTTTGGCTTGGTCGGTCCCCGGAGCCATTCTGAGAAGTTCTGCCAGTTGGAGCAATTCCTGACGCTTGCCCTCGACCGAAAAGCGACGGGCTACCCTGGGAAGCAGGTGCTCCTTCACGATTCTCCGATCCCACAGTTCCTCGTTCCTAAAGAAAGTCATGACATCCGCGGTCGAGGACGGCAGATGCGCCTCAAGCACCCACCAGCAAAGCAGGGGAATGTAAGCATCGTCCACGTCCTCGTCATGGGTGAGAAGCACCGAAAGCAGAGGAAAGGCTTGTTCGTTGGCGAGACGACGCGCGGACGAAGCCATCTGCGAGCGGACCTCGGCGTCATCTTCCGAGGCAGCGCGGGCCAGGAGCATCTCGAAGACGTTGGTCGCGAGCGGATAGGCCTCGGTGCGGGCTGGAGGCAGGCCGAGATTTCGCTGGATTCCATAGGCGTCGCCCAGCAAACGCACCGTCCAGCTCCGCACGGCGGGGTTCGAATGGGCGAGGGTCTTCTCCGCCGTGGCATCGTCGAGACCAGCCACCTGATACAGTGCCCAGAGCGCGTGGAGGGCGGCGGAACCATCGCCGTTGATGGCAAGTTCCTTCAACTTCGGCACGACCGCCTCGTCCGCGCGTTCCCCCAGGAGTCGAACCGCAGTGCGCCGGTGCCATTTGTTCGGGTGGCCGAGGACTTCGACGAGCTGTTCGCTTGTCAGTTCGGAGAGGGCGAGTTCGTTCTCCAGTTCCATGCCTTTCCCGGCGACGCGATAGATACGTCCCGAGGTCGGATCGATCTGGTTTTGATAGTGCTGTCCGTGGGCGATGTAGAATTCGTACATGTCGCCGACATGGAGAGATCCGTCCGGCGCATTGGCGATATACACCGGACGAAAGGCCGGGTCGCTGCTCTTGACCACCGCGCCATGGTCCACGGTTTCGAAGGTCGAGCCGCGGGCCTCCCACTTCGACGCGATGATCTCGTTGTGAAGCGGGTCGATCGCGAAGAGCATCCCTCGAAGCGGTTCGGGCATGGCCGTCCCGTCGGCGAAGGCGCCAAAGTGGGTGAAGCGGACGACCTTGTCCTCGGTCGACATCATCGGCAATTCCCCGAAGGCGTAGGGATTCCTGGGGGGGCCGAACTTGCCGGGATCGACGCCCTGCATCAGGTAGAAGCCGCCCTGGACATAGTGCCAGCCCCGCGTGCCACCACCGTTGTGTCCGGAATAGAGCCGCCCCTCCGAATCGAACTCGAGCCCGAAGGTATTGCCGCTGCCCTCCGCGAAGATCTCGAAAGCACGGGTCCCGGGATGGTAGCGCCAGACCATGCAGCCCTCGAAATAGACCCCCGGGTGCCCCTCCGGATCGAGCCCGGGACGCACCACGCGGCAGGAGACGGTGCTGCCCTGACCGCCATAGATCCAGCCGTCGGGTCCCCAGACGAGGCCGTTCGCGGCGGAATGGCTGTCCTCGAATCCAAATCCTGACAAATGCACCACAGGATCACCGTCGGGAACGTCGTTCCCATCGACGTCCGGATAAAAGAGAAGATATGGCGCGTTCATGACCCAGACGCCGCCCTTGCCCGGCAGAACCGCATTGGCCATGTTCAGTCCCTCGACGAAGACCTTGCGGGTGTCATAGCGTCCGTCACCATCGGTGTCCTCGTGAATCGTGACGAGGTCGGCCCCGGGGTCGTGATTGGGCGGAGGAAGCGGAACCTTGTCGTAGTGGGCGCGGTAGTAACGGTCACGGCTGAGCATGCGCAGACCGGCAGGATAGGGATACTGCCTCGAATGAATGACCCAGAGCCGACCTTTTCCGTCGTAGCTGAAGTGGAAGGGTTGCTCGACGTCGGGTTCGGCAAGAATCTGCTCCATGGTGAGCCCGTCGGTCGTCGTGAAGGTTTTGGCGGCTTCCTGTGGGGAGAGCTTCGGACCGTGAACTTGCTCTGCCCGCCCGAGGACTCGGTTCGACTCGCGAAATTCCTCGAAGGCGGCACGGGCAGGCTTCTCCGCAAGGGCCTTCCCCGGGATGTAATCGCCGTCTTCCAGGAATTCCCACCCTCCCTCGAAGACGCATTCCCAGAAATAGTTCATGAGAAAGGGGGCCTCCTTGCGGAAGCCGACCGCTCCGTCGACGGGCGTGGTTTTCACCGAGATCTCGTTCCATTGGCCCGGAGAGAGAGTTCCCATGGGAACCTTGTAGCGAAGGAAACCGGGCTCGCTCCCCGCCCCGATCCTGACCCCGTTGACCCAGACCTCGTGGGATCCGGGCAGGTCGCTGAAGTGGAATCCGACCGACTCCTCGAAAAGGTTGCGTTCGTGTTTCGTGAAAAAGCTGTCATGCGGTTTCACCCAGCAGCGCAACCACCCGGTCCCGCTTGAGGGAACCGGACCGGGAACCGATACAGGTTGCCAGTCGGCGGCACAGAGGGGAATGGAACCGATGGCGAACAGGAGAATGAGTCCGAAAGTCTTCATCGTGGCTGCTGATATCGTTCAGAGAAGCACCACCTGTCCGGTCCTCGCCGATTCCTCCGCGGCAAGGCAGGCTCGCACGGCCTCGCGGGACTCTTCCGGCGTGATCACCGAGGGACGCTCTCCATCCAGGACACACTGGGCGAAATAGGCGAGTTCATCGCGAAGCGCACCACGCAGCTTTCCGTGCTGGGTCGGCCAGTAGGTCGTGTCGGGACAGCGGGCACCATCCTTGTCGACGACCATCAGGTTGGGGTGGGTGTCGTGGATGGAGATGGATCCCTCCGTCCCCACGATCTCGAGCCGCTCGTCGATCTGGAAGGGGGTTGTGTCTGGGAGGCACCAAACCGCCTCGAGGATGCAGGAAGCGCCGTTTTCGAGCCGGTACATCACCTGCCCGAGATCGGGATGAGCGTGGTCTCTATACTGCACCGTCTGCGCATAGGCGCTGACAGCACGCGATCCACTGAACCAGAACATCAGGTCGGTATCGTGAACGCCGTCGCCGATGATGGGTCCGATCTTGTCGAGCACGGTCGCCCCGACCCACGAGGGCAGGTTCCGGCGCGCGTACATGGAGACGATTTTGCCGATGCGTCCCTCAGCGATCGCCTCCTTCGCCGCCGCGTAGCGCGGATTGAAGCGACAGATGTGGCCGGTCATGAACGAACCCTCCGCCTTCCCCGCGGCCGCGACGATGCGGTCGCAGTCTTCCAGGGTTGAGGCCATGGGTTTTTCGAGAAAGACGTGCTTGCCCGCTTCGAGCGCGGCGACCGCCGGTTCGGCATGCTGATCCCACATCGTCGTGATGCTGACAGATTCGATGTCAGGATCGGCGAGCATGGCGCGAAAGTCGGTGAAGGTCTTGGCAACCCCGAACTTCCCGGCAACCTCGGCGAGACGCTCCGGATTGCGGGTGCAAACGGCGGCAATCTCGACATTGGGAATCGCGGCGAGGGCTTCGCAATGCTTTTCACCGAACCAGCCGAGGCCGAGGACAGCGTGTTTCAGTTTTTTCATGGGTTTTCGATGGGCGTTTCGGGATTGAGTGACCAGGCTTCGAAACGGTTGATTCGCGCGGATATGCCTGATGTGAACCAGTGCAGTTCGGAGGTCGGACTGGCCGGATCGATGGGCATCTGGCAATAAGGGACGCCGTCGCAGTAGGCGGCGATCTCATTCCCGAGACGGATCAGGTCGATGCGGAAGACCCCGGACATCTTGAGTTTCTCGCCCTCTTTCTCGTCGCCCTTCACGGGAATCGGTTTCCCGGGCCGATTGTGATAATGGCTCTGCGCGTCATACCCCCCTCTGCAGGAAATACGCGTTCCGATGTAGCGATCGGCGCTCACACCCAGTTCGGCGAGGACCCGGTTCCCGAGGCGTTTGCCCTCCTCGACGGGAGCATGGACGCCGAGGCGGACGGTGCTGGACCAGCGATCGTGAAATTCCCAGACAAAAAGCTGGCAGGAAAGGCTGAGGTGATAGTCCCTCACTCCTTCGGGGAAACGCAACTTGGTTGCCTGGTAGCGTCCCGCGGAAGGAGCGAAGGAGCCTTTGGTCCGAAGTTTCTCGAGTCGCTCCGCCCACTTCGGCGAATCTTCACCCTCCAGCGGAACGAGTTCCGGAACAAGATCCCGTCCCTTCAACCGTTTGGCCAGGTCGAGGAGCCTCCGGGCTTCCGTCGGATTCGCCGAGAGCGTCTCCCAGGTCTTCAATTGGGCCGCGGTCACCTTGCTTGAATCCGGATCGGCCAGATGCAGGCTCCTCAGCAGATCGACCTGACCGGTGGCGTAGGCCATGTCTTCGAGATAGGCGGCGTAAAGTCGCGGCATGGTCTTGAATTCGCCATCGATCGCCGCATAAGCCTCGCGCACCGGAACGTTCCTGCCGAGACGCCAGGCCGTAAAGGCCCGCACGAAGGAGTCGAGTTCGTCCGCGGGATACTCGAGAGCCCGAGCCGACTCCCACTGCTTCAGGGCATTCGCCGGATCGGGCGCAAGCAGGGAAAGAGCCTCGACAACGGCTTCGTCCCAGCGAGGGTCGGAGCGCCCGATCTCCCCACGCAGGTAAGCGATCTGCGGTCGAAACGATTCGACGAAGTTCACTCCGATCAAGCCGCTTTTGACCGCAGCGGTGCCCTTTTTCCCGTCCCGACAGAAGAAGAGTGTCTCTTCACCCTCACGCCTCCAGTCGACGAAGCCGCGCATGGCACGTTGCCCTACCTGATAAATATAGTCCCCGGGCTTCAGGCCGATCGTTTCCGCCTGCGATCCGGGAGTGACGGCCTCGATCCGCATGCCAAAAGCCGGCTCGTCCGTTTCCGAGGCAATTTTCGACCAGTCTTCTCCCTGGAGGAGGCAAAGGGAAAAGGAAATCGCACAAGCGGCGAATCTCCATCTGGCAGAACATTTCATCACGATGATTTCCCCTGTTGATCCTCCGATGGCCGCATCTTCTCCTACCAGGGCGGCAGGGCCATGGTCCCTCCATCGAGAACGATCGAGGTAGCATTGATATATTCCGAGTCGTCGCTGAAAAGAAAGGACGCCGTCTTCGCGATGTCGACGGGTTGTCCGAGCCGGCGCACCGGAATCTTCCTGGCGACCTCGGCGTAGAGTTCCTCGACGGGCTTGTCCCAGCCCTCGCAGGTCGCCGCGAGCATGGGCGTGTCGATCGTGCCGGGGCAGATCCCGACGACTCGCACTTTGCCGGCGTGGTCCGTGGCGAGGCAACGGATGAGCGACTCGAGCGCGCCTTTCGAAGCGCAGTAGAGAGCGTGTGCCGGAAAACCGATGAAGGCCGCGACCGAGGTGGTGACAAGGAACACGCCCTTGCCCGACGCCTCCATCGCGGGAATGGCGTGCTTCGCGGTCCAGAAGACGCTCTTCACGTTCACTCCCATGATCTTTTCCCAGATCGCGTCGTCGAACTCGGTGACCCTGCCCTTGCCCCAGACGCCGGCGTTGCAGTGAACCCCATCGAGACGCCCGTATTCAACCACGGTGAAATCCACAAGAGCCTTGACGCTCTCCTCGACCGAGACGTCGGCGTGAATGAATCGCACCTCCCGGCCCGCCGCGCGAAGCTCTTCCTCGAGCGCCTCTCCGCGGTCCTGCTGGTTCGAGGTCGTGACCACTTTCGCCCCGAGTGACGCGAAGTGCCGGGTGCAGGCCTCGCCGATACCCGAGGTGCCTCCGGTGACGAGAATGACTTTGTTTTTCAGGTTCATAAAGGCTTACCAGGGCAGGTCCTCCTCGCGATCGAACTTCATGTATTCGATCACCGCTCCATCCTTGAGGATGAAGGCCACCGTGAAATTCGGAGACGGCTCGAAGGGCTCGAGGATCACCTCTTCCCCGGCGATCGCCGCGGCGATGTCGTCGACCCGATAGGCCACGTGCGGCATGTCCCGCACCGGTCCGGTCACGGGGCTGTCGGGTTCGAAACGGAGGTATTCGACCTTGTAGGGGTGCTTGCGCGGATCGGTCACCCAAACCCGCGTGTCCTCGACAAAGAATTCACCAGGCTGGCTCTCGTCGGTGGGGAGGCCGATGTGATGGAAAGTTTTCATGGGTTTCGTTTCTCGTTGTTGGTTCAGGATATTCGACCGCTCACAAACATCCGACGGCGCGATCCGCCATGCGGAAGAAGTCATTCTCCGGAGCGTATCCGAGGATGGAGCGGGCGCGGGTGATGTTGATCTCGAAGGGATGGTAGTGCGGGCAACGGATCTCGACGGAGGGAAGGCCCAACTTTTCGGAAAGATATCCGGCTGCGATCCGGTAATCGAAGGCGGAAGGTCCGGCGATATTGAAGGCCTGACCGTTCGCCGCCGGATTCCCGAGCATGAGGCCGAAGGCCTGCATGACATCATCGATGTGCACGATGTGGCGGCGCAGGGGAATTCCGTCGGCATTGGTCAGGATGGGAATGTGCTCCTCCCCCGCCTTCACGAGTGCCAGGATCTCGTCAGTGATCTCCCCGAAACCGTGACCGGGCTCGGCGGGGCTCACGTTGCGAAGGAGGGAAAAGTGGCGAAGGAGGTCATCCCCTTCGAAGACCCAGGAGGAACGCAGGACAGTCACCGGAACCCCATACTGCACCGCATACTGCTGGGCCATCGTCTCCTCCATCACCTTGGAGAAAGCGTAGTAACCGGGATAGGCGGTGAGGGGATGATTCTCGTCAATGGGAATGGGCTGCGGAAAAAACCAGATGCCGTAAGCCGCATCGCCACCGAGCAGAAGAAACTGTTCGACCCCCTGCCTGCGGCAGGCTTCGAGAACGTGAAAGGTTCCTTTCACGCTCACGTCGAAAAAAGTGTCGGCGTCTTCCTTCGCCGTCGCGAGCTGCACGACGAGGTCGGCGCCGCGCACGGTTTCCTCGACGGCGGCAGGGTCGGTGATGCTGCCGGGTATCGAGGTCACACCACAACCCTCAACCGGCGTCCTGTGGACGAGGGCCCGAACCGGCCAGCCGCGCTCCGCCAGCAGGGCGAGGGCGCGCCGGCCCAACTTGCCTCCCGCTCCGAAGATCGCGACCGTCTTGCTCATGTCCTTGGAGGATAGCCGGATTCCGACCGGAAAGGCTTGGCGGGCAGCGCCAACCTTTGGTATTTTCCGGCCATGAGCGCAAACGCGTTAATTCAACAGGACAAGGCTCATGCCCTCCGGTTTCAAAAGGATTTCCTCGAACGCCTCGGCGGCGGCTTGCAACTTTCGGCCCTTTTCGCTCACCTCCCGATGGTTGCCTTCCTCGCCAAGGATGAGCAGAGCCGCTTCGTCTGTGCGAACACACCGACGCTCAAGATTTTCAACCTCGAACACGAATGGGAAATGCTCGGCAAAACGGATGCCGATTTTTTCTCGCGTCCCCTCGCCGAAAGTTTCGTCGAGGAGGACCGTCGTGTCATGAGCAGCGGTGAAACGCGGACCTACTATGCGCAGATGGTGCCCGATATCGCCGGTCCGCTCAACTGGTACGTGGTCACCGTCGCCCCATTGCTTGATCCACGGAAAGAGATCTGCGGGGTTGCCATCGTGCTCTACGACCAGCACGAAATCGGGGGCGTGGCCCAGCCATTCTCCCAACTCGAACCTGCCCTCCGCCACCTTCACACCCGTTTTCGCAAGGCCATCACCACGGCCGAGCTGGCGGCGCTCTGCCATCTCTCGGAGCGACAGTTCACCCGGGTTTTCCACCGTCTCCTCGGAGAGTCCCCGATGCGATACCTTATCCGCCAGCGTCTCCACGCCGCGCGACACGAATTGATCGCGAGCGACCGGCCGGCCGGGGCCATCGCCCTCGACCTCGGGTTCTACGACCAGAGCGCCTTCACCCGCGCCTTCCGCGCCGCCACGGGGATCACTCCCGCCGCCTACCGCGATCGTCACCTCAAGGAAATGAACGGCGGTTGAAGGGCTTCAATCGAGTCCGCCGTCGTCATCATCCTCGAAGTCGACCTCGCGGACACGCTTCTTGTCGCGCATGATTTCCACCTGACGCCGGATGAGATCGGACAGCTCCCCTCCCCCGCGGATGCCGTCGAGCACAACGAAGGGAGTGCTGCGATCGGAGGTCTCCAGGAGAATCCGGCTCAGCCCGAAGATCCGGAAATGGAGCGGAAGCTCCTGTTTCATGTCCTTGACCCGGTAGAGTTCGAGCACGTCGATCGACCGGCTGAAGACTCCGCGGGCGTGCTTGAGCCGCTCGCTCGTCAGCTCGTAGTTGTTGAAACGGGTGGAAACCGACTTGCAAAGCCAGGGGAAAAGACAGACGACCCAGGCCGCGGCAATCACCGGGATCACGAGGGGGCCGGCGACGAACGTGGTGAGAAGGGCTGCGGCAGTTATGGCGGCGGCCACGAAAACACCGAGGAGAAGAGCGGGGAGATTCAGCACCTGCGAGGGAGTGCCTTTCCAGAGCAGCGATTCGGAACTCATGTCAGGAATTGGTTCGGGATCGATTCAATCACTTCCGCCACCGGGTGGCGAATACAATCGCGTGGCGTTTTTGGACCCGTCGCCCGAAAAAACTCAGGCAATCCAGTCCTCGATCACCTTTCCACCCACGTCAGTGAGCCGGAAATCGCGCCCCTGGAAACGATAAGTCAGCTTCAGGTGATCGAGCCCGAACTGGCGGAGAATGGTGGCATGGAGGTCGTTGACGTGGACGGGATTCTCGGAGGCAAACCATCCGATCTCGTCGGTTGCCCCGTAGATGTGCCCGCCCTTGAATCCGCCCCCGGCCATGAGCATGGTGAACGCCTGCGGGTGGTGGTCGCGTCCGGTGTTGGAGTTCCGACCAGGGCGGTTTTCTCCCAGCGGAGTTCGCCCGAATTCGGATCCCCAGACCACGAGCGTCGAATCGAGCATGCCCCGCTGCTTCAGGTCCTTGATGAGGGCGGCGATGGGCTGGTCGACGACGCCGGCGTTGTAGGCGAGGTTCTTGTCGAGTTCGGAATGCTGGTCCCAGCTCGCGTGAATGATGTTGATGAAGCGAACCCCCCGCTCGACCATGCGCCGAGCGAGGAGGCAGTTCCTCGCGAAGGTGTCATAGGTGCGGAGCCCCGGAAGGGTGCCGCGGAACCCGTCGCCGGCCGGCTCGGGACGATCGACGCCATACATCGCGAGGGTTTCCTTCGATTCCCCTGACAGGTCCACCAACTCCGGCGCTGCCGTCTGCATGCGGTTGGCAAGCTCGTAGTTGGCGATACGGCTCGCGATCTCGGGATCGTGCACCTCCTGGTAACGTGCCTCGTTGAGATCGCGCAGCGCATCGAGCCCGGCTCGCTGGACCTCGGGAGAAAGCCCCGCGGGATTCTGAAGGTTCAGGACCGGTTCCCCCTGGTTGCGAAATTGGACTCCCGCATACTTCGAAGAAAGAAAGCCCGAAGTCCACAGAGTCGAGCCTCCCGACCCGCCTCGCCCCGCGTTGAGGACGACGTAGCCGGGCAGGTTGCGAGAGGGGCTGCCAAGTCCGTAGTTGATCCACGAACCCATCGAGGGCATGCCGAAACGCGAGACGCCGCACTGCATGAGAAGTTGTCCCGGGTGGTGGTTGAACTCGCCGCTGTGCAGCGACCGGATCATGAGGAGATCATCGGCGCAGGTCGAGAGGTGCGGAAGAAGGTCGGAAAAATCCATTCCGCATTGGCCGTGCCTGCTCCATTTCCTCGGCGACCCCATCAGGGTGGCGGTATCGGGTTGGATGAAGGCGAAACGGGCCTTGTCGAGGATGGATTTCGGCAGGCTCTGCCCGTGAAGTTCGTTGAGCTTCGGTTTGGGGGTGAAGAGATCGAGTTGGGAAGGGGCACCTTCCATGAAGATGAAGATGCAGGCCTTGGCCGGCCCCTCGTGATGCGCCCGAGCTCTCGCGAAGGCCACGGGGTCGGCGGCAGTTGCAGCGTTGAGGAGCCCGTCCTCGCTCAACATCGAACCGAGGGCGATGCCGCCGAGGCCGCAGGCCGAAGTGGTGAGAAATTCCCGGCGGGTGCGATGGAAGGGAGAAGTCATGAGTCTCGGTTCATCGGGAAACAGCGGCCCTCATCCGCGCGTCAGAAATTCGTCCAGATTCAATATCACGCGCACGGTCGCGGTCCAGGCAGCCGCCTCCTCGGCGGTGACGTCTCCTGGCAGAGCTGCTCCCGAAAGCGCCTTGGCTTCCTCGACCCGCTCCCGATACCAAGAGCGCGACTCCTCGAGCAGGCTCGCGAGACGATCGCGTTCGGATTCGAGCGGATCACGGGAAAGACAGAGCCGGAAGGCGTGATCGAGCTTCGCCCTGTCGTCCCCGTCGGAGCATTCGCTCAGGACACGTTTCGCCAACCCCTGGGCGGCCTCGACAAAGGGCTCGCTGTTGAGAGTGATGAGGGCGGCGAGGGGGGTGTTGGACCTGGAACGTCTCACTGTGGTCACGTTCGAGTCGGGACAGTCGAAGGTGATGAGGGAGGGATGCGGAGCGGTGCGCTTGAAGTAGGTGTACATGCCGCGCCTGAAGCGGTCCTCGCCCTCGCTCGTCTTCCACTTGAAAGCGGAGTTGTAATTCACGTCGGCGACGCCGTCGGGAATCGGGGGAAAGACGCTGGGACCGCCAACCTTTGCCGAAAGCAGGCCCGCCGCAGCGAGAGAAAGATCCCGAACGATCTCGGCTTCGACGCGGAACCGATTCTGGCGGGCGAGGAGGAGATTCTTCGGATCCTGATCGATGAGGTCGGGACGATGGGCGGAACTCTGGCGGTAGGTTTTCGACAGGACGATTTCCCTGATGAGTTCCTTCCGCGACCACCCCTTCGCCACGAATTCTGCGGCCAACCAGTCCAGCAGTTCCGGATGAGTGGGACGGTCCCCGCGAACGCCGAAGTCCTCGGGAGTCGTCACGATCCCCTCGCCGAACAGCTGGGTCCAGACGTCGTTGGCGATGACCCGAGGCGTCAGGGGATTCTCCCCGCCGACGAGCCAGCGGGCGAGGTCGAGACGGTCGCCGGTTTTTCCGCGATGCTTGACCGGCGGCAGCACGGAGAGGGTGGCGGGTTCGACCGCATCCTCGGGCTGCTTGAATTCACCCCGGTTGAGAATGTGAGACATCCGCGGCTCCGATCGGCGTTCCCCGATGACACGCACGTCCATCTCGGGAGCGACGGGCCGCTTCGCGGCGTGGGCGGAGAGTTCGGCGAGGACCGGACGGGTCTTTTTATCAAGGCGCTCGACATGAGCGGCGATCTCGGCCCGTTCCGCGGCGGACCGCAATTCCACTGGTTTCGCGAGCACTTTCCTCACCCCGGCAGGGAGTGCGAGCTCGGTCGGCGTGGTCAAGGCATGCAGTCGGAACCTTCCCAAGGTGTGCTGTGCGCCGTAGTTTTGCGTGATTGTCAGGGTCAATTCCGTCTCCCCGGAAAGCTGGAGCGCCTCGACGAAGCCGAGGTCGGCATGATGCGGCCGACCGGTGCCCCCCCCGACCGCCCATCCTCCGCCATCCTTTCCGGCTTTCACGTTGCCATCGAGCAGCTCACGAACGTTCCAGTCGCCCTGCGAATAATCGGCGGCGGCATCCGCGAAGGAGACCTGCCCCACTCTCTCCAAGGATGCCTCGATGCGGTTCAGCACAAAATTCCCGTGCTCGGTCCGCCCGGGCCCCTTGCCGCCGAGGCTGTCATCCGGCAACACCTCGAGCCTCAACCCGGTGACACGTCCGGCGGGAAGCTTGACTTTGACGGTGTAGACCGCGGTGGCGGGATTCTCTCCTCCTACCACCAGGGAGCCATCGCGCTCCATCGCAAACTTGACCCCCTTGGGAGCGGCAAAGGACTCGATTTTCAGCGGCACGAGTCCGGGGATCTTGACCGCCTTGGCTTCCGCGAGAAGCGAGGACAACCGGTTCTCCCAGTCGCCGAGGCGGCCAGAGAGACTCGACCTCGCTTCTGCGAGACGGGCCGCGATTGCCTTTCCCGACTCCTCGTGGGCGGTCACGGCCGCCTCGAATTTCATCCATGCCTCTCGGGACTGCGGAATCCTGGCGGTCACCTCGTCGCCGTTGTTGAAGTAGGCAAAGAGCTCGTAGTACTCGCGCTGGGTGATCTCGTCATACTTGTGAGTGTGGCAGCGCGCGCAGGTGAGGGTGAGCCCCATCCAGACAGAGCCCATCGTCTCGACGCGATCCATGACGGCAGCGACGCGCCACTGCTCCTTGTCGGTGCCACCTTCCGTGTTGGTCAG
>JAGRPC010000102.1 GCA_020439925.1 Verrucomicrobiia bacterium
GGGGGCTGCGGGTGCCGGAGCTGGCGGTGCGGGTGCGTTGGAGGCCGGATCTGCTTGCGCTTGCATGGGAATAGTGATGGGAGTCGGTCGAGTCAACCGGGTGGAGGCAGCGACTCAAGAGGGTTGGATAGGGCGGGGAGCAGGGTATTTTCTCAGGAAAAGGCCTTTTCGTCCTCGACGGCTTCCTTGCCGCCCTTGCTTTCGGTGACCGTGGCGATAGCGCTGCGGTCGAACTTCATGCTGAGGGCATCCGCCACTTTCACCGAGACGGTCTTGTCGGTGAGACCGGAGACGATGCCGTGAATACCGCCGATCGTGACCACCTTGTCGCCGACCCGCAGATTCTTCCGCAGTTCCTCCTGGGCCTTCTGGGCTTTCCGCTGGGGACGGATCAGGATGAAGTAGAACATCACCATGATGAGGATCATGGGGACGAACATGCCGAGTCCACCCCCGGCGGGGGCTGCGTCCTGGGCGAGGAGAGGGAAGAAATACGTCATGGGGTTTTCGGGATCTGGAGAGATGAAAAAACGTTTGTCGAGTCAAGACTCCGGCTTTCCCGCGCGGTAGCGCCGGATGAAACCGTCCTTGAAATCGGCAAACGAGCCGTCCTCAATAGCACGACGGACCTGCTTCATCAAGTCCAGATAGAAGGCGAGGTTATGGAGGGTAAGGAGCCTCAGCCCGAGGAGTTCGTCGTTCTTGATGAGGTGGCGGAGGTAACCGAGGGTAAAACCCTCGCAGAGGGGGTGGGTTCCGCCGGGCGGGGCGAGCGGCTCGCGGCTTTTTTCCCACTGAGCGTTCTTGAGGTTGAGGGTCCCTCCGGGGGTGTAGGCGGTGCCGTTACGGGCGACCCGGGTGGGAAGGACGCAGTCGAACATGTCGATGCCCCGCGAAATCAGTTCGAGAAGCTGGTCGGGCTGTCCGAGGCCCATCGCATAGCGTGGTTTGTCAGCCGGGAGGATGGGGGCGGCGACATCCACGGCCTTGAGCATCTCGGGAATGGGCTCGCCCACGGAGAGCCCCCCGATGGCGTAGCCGTCGAAATCCAGGGCGACGAGGTCGCGGGCGGCCTTCTCCCTCAATTCGGGGAAACAGGCCCCTTGGACGATGCCGAAATAACGTTGTTCCTCGGGCTGGTGCTTTGCGACCCATTCCCGGGCCCGTACTGCCCATCGCTGGGTGAGACCGAGTGATTTCTCGGCGTAGGACCGCTCGCACGGGAAGGGCGGGCATTCGTCGAGAATCATGCAGATGTCGCTGCCGATGGAGCGCTGGATTTCAAGGACCGACTCCGGCGTGAGATGCACCGGACTGCCGTCGAGGTGGCTCTGGAATCGAACGCCTTCTTCGGTGAGTTTCCGTAGTTTCGAGAGCGAAAAGACCTGATAACCTCCGGAATCGGTCAGAATGGGCCGATTCCAGCGCATGAACTCGTGCAGCCCTCCAAAGTGATCGAGCACCTCCGTTCCGGGTCGGAGGTAGAGGTGGTAGGTGTTGCCGAGGAGGATGCGGCAGTCCAGGGCCGGGTCGGTCAACTCGGCCGGATGGACCGATTTCACCGTGCCGCGGGTCCCGACGGGCATGAAGCAGGGGGTTTCCACCTCGCCGTGGGCCAGCACCATCCGGCCACGGCGGGCGGCGGTGTGGGTGTCGGTCTTGAGGAGGGTGAACATGGCGGGCGGGAGAGATAACCCCATTTTCTCGTGTTTCCAGCTTCTAATGAGGAGTGGAGATTCTGGTATCAGGAATGCTGACTTCGAAGAACGAAAAAAAGGCGCTCTGTTTCCAGAGCGCCTCTCTCGAAAGGGTAGGTAGGTTTCCGATCAGACTTCGACCCCGTGGCGATTGCCGCTACGGTCGTTGAAATCCTGACGTTCCTGAGCAGCGAGTCCGGGAGGAGGTCCGTCAAGGATTCCGCGTTTTTCCTGTCCGATTCCGTTGTTTCCCTTGGCTTTCGTTTCGGGTTCGTCGCAGGGCGGCGGCGGGCAGTAGGACTTGCAGCCTCCTCCGGTGACAATTTCTAGACCGGTGATGCGGGCGTCGGCGAACTGATCGAGTGTGTGTTTCATGGTCTTCTTTCGGGTGCGGTGAATGGGTTCTTCTCCAATCCACCTTCTTGATAGCGAGTCCATTTTAATGCATAATCCATAATTTCCAAATTAAAATACCCAAATTCTTGAATTATATCAAATTTGAGAATATTGAAGCGGTAGACCTGCACTGCGCTTGCGAGAGCGAACCTTACCTCGGAACGAGACCGGTCTTGCGAATTGGATAAGATTCAGCACTGAACAGGAGAAGTTGGAACGGGGGACAACCGTGATTCATGGGGATCGAGGTTGGGAGTGTGTCTTGGATTCTCATTTCGAAGGATTGAATGGAATCGAAGAGAAACCGGAGGTGATTGGAATCGGACTTGCGATGTCCTTCAAACAACACAATCCCCGCCCGGACAATGACAGGATCCGCATCGCGATCCGCTGGACAAGGTCCGGGCCCCGCTCCAGTCTGAATCATGCCGACAAGCCCCACCACGCACCGACGCCTCCTCGCCTGGGTCGAGGATCTGAAAGCCCTCTGCCGTCCCACCGACGTCGTCTGGTGCGACGGATCCGATGAGGAATGGCATAGGCTTTGCGGCGAACTGGTCGAGGCGGGCACCTTTCGGAAACTGAATCCGGAGAAGCGCCCCGACAGCTATCTCGCGCTCTCGGATCCCGCGGATGTCGCCCGGGTCGAGGACCGCACCTACATCTGCAGTCGCCGCCAGGCCTTTGCGGGCCCAACGAACAACTGGTCTCCGCCCGGGGAGATGCGGACGAAGCTGAAGGAGTTGTTCTCCGGCTGCATGGAGGGGCGGACCATGTTTGTGATTCCTTTCTGCATGGGGCCGCTCGATTCGCCCTACTCGATTCTCGGGGTGGAGGTGAGCGACTCGGCCTACGTCGCGGTGAACATGAAGATCATGACCCGCATGGGCACGTCGGTGCTGGAGCGACTCGGCGAGGAAGGGAATTTCATCCCCTGCGTGCATTCGGTGGGGGCTCCGCTCGCTCCGGGACAGGCCGATGTACCGTGGCCCTGCAACTCCGACAAATACATCGTGCATTTCCCGAACGAGCGGGAGATCTGGAGCTATGGCAGTGGTTACGGAGGGAATGCGCTTCTCGGGAAAAAGTGCCTCGCCCTGCGCATCGCCTCGGTCATCGCCCGCGAGGAGGGATGGATGGCCGAGCACATGCTCATCAGCGGGGTGGAGAATCCCGAGGGGGAAAAACGTTATGTCGCCGCGGCCTTCCCGAGCGCCTGCGGCAAGACGAACTTCGCCATGCTCATTCCGCCTCCGGTCTACCGGGAAAAGGGCTGGAAAGTCACGACGGTCGGGGATGACATCGCCTGGCTGAGGCCGGGGAAAGACGGGCGTCTCCACGCCATCAACCCGGAGGCAGGATACTTCGGTGTGGCTCCGGGAACCTCGGAGAAGTCGAATCCGAACGCGATGGCCTCGATGAGCCGGAACACGATCTTCACGAACGTGGCGCTCACCCCCGACGGCGACGTGTGGTGGGAGGGCCTGACGGACGAGCCGCCCGCTTCGCTGACGGACTGGCGCGGGAATCCGTGGACTCCGGAAACGACGACACCCGCGGCGCATCCGAATTCGCGCTTCACCTGTCCGGCGTCGCAGTGTCCCGCGATCGATCCGGAGTGGGAGAGTCCCGAAGGCGTGCCGATCGACGCGATCATTTTCGGAGGACGTCGCGCCACGACGATGCCTCTGGTCTTCCAGGCCTTCAACTGGGTTCACGGTGTCTTCCTCGGGGCCAATCTCGGTTCGGAGATGACGGCGGCGGCCGAGGGGGCGATCGGAAAGATCCGCCATGATCCCTTCGCGATGCTGCCCTTCTGCGGCTACAACATGGGAGGATATTTCGCCCACTGGCTCGAGATGCGGAAGTCGATCCCGGAACTGCCGCGGATCTTCCACGTGAACTGGTTCCGCAAGGGGAAGGACGGGAAGTTCCTCTGGCCGGGATTCCAGGAAAATATGAGGGTGCTGGAATGGATCTTCGACCGGGTGCGGGGTCGCGGGCGAGGACACGAGTCGAGTTTCGGCTGGGTTCCGCGCTACCGGGAACTCAACTTCGAGGGACTCGATTTCACCGAGGAGCAGTTCCACGAGCTCATGGATGTGAGCCGGGAGGAGATCCGGCAGGAGCTGCTTTCCGAGGCCGACCTCTACCTGCGACTCTACGATCACCTGCCGAAGGAGCTCATCTTCCAGCGGGAGCTGCTCGCGGGAAGGATTTGAGAAAAAGGGCTTTCAGAGGCGGTGGCACGTTCCTATGATGCCCGCCTCATGAGAGGCTCTTTCTTTCTTCTGCTGACGTTGGTCCTGAGCATAACTGGTTCGTCCGGGGGTGCCGAGAAGCGTCCGAACTTCCTGTTCATCCTCGTTGATGACCAGGCACCCTTCGACTTCAAGTTCTACGACCCGAAGTCGCCGCTCACCGCGCCAAACCTCGAGAAGCTCGCCTCCGAGGGCATGGTGATCGACCGGGCCTACCACATGGGAGGTTTTGTCGGGGCGGTCTGCACGCCCTCTCGCCACATGATCATGTCGGGCCGCACGCTCTGGCATCTCCCCATCGGTCCCCTCGCCAAGACCCATTGCCCCCCGAATCTGGAGAAGGAGACGATTCCCGCGGTTTTCAATCGCGCCGGTTACGACACGATGCGCACCTGCAAGAAGGGGAACAGCTACGAGGCGGCGAACCAGGAATTCACCGTGCGGCACGATGCCTCAAAACGCGGTGGGGATGCCGAGTCGGGGAGTGCCTGGCACGCCGAACAGGTTCTCGACTACTTGAAAACCCGCGAGGAGACGAAGGACGTCGATCCCTTCTTCATCTACTTCGGATTCTCCCACCCCCACGATACCCGCGACGGCACCCCGGAACTGCTGGCGAAATACGGAGCGGTCAATCACGCCGACGAAAACGCCCTGCCGCCGGCGAATCCCAAGGCCCCGGCCCTGCCGCGCAACTGGTTGCCGGCGTATCCCTTCGAGCACGGGCATCCCGGCCTCCGCGACGAGGTCGCGGTGAGCGGAGTCTGGAAGAATCGCGACCCGGTCACGATCCGCAACGAGGTGGGGCGCGAGTTCGCCTGCGCGGAGAACATCGACATCCAGGTCGGTCGTGTTCTCTCCCGGCTCGAGGCGATGGGCGAACTGGAGAACACCTACATCATCTATACATCGGACCACGGCATCGCCATCGGGCGGCATGCCCTGATGGGCAAGCAGAACCTCTACGAGCATTCCTGGCGCGTGCCCTATATCGTGAAGGGACCGGGGATCCAGGCCGGGACCCGAGCAGATGGCAACATCTACCTCCTCGACACCCTTGCGACCCTCTGCGATCTCGCCGGCATCGAGGCACCGTCAAGCAACGAGGGGATCAGCTTCAAGCCAGTCCTGAAGGGGGAGCAGACGACCGTTCGCGACACGCTCTACGGCGTATACAATGGAGGAACGAAACCGGGGATGCGTTGCGTGCGGAAGGGAGACTGGAAGCTCATCCAGTACGACGTGCTGGACGGTCAGGTGCGCGAGACGCAGCTCTTCAACCTGGCGGAGAACCCGGACGAATTCCTCGCCGAACATCACGATTCGGCGGTTGTCGCGCTCACCGGGGCGAAACCAGAAGCCCATCAGCGTGACCTCGCCGAGGATCCGAATTATGCGGAAAAACTGGCCGAGATGAAGGCCCTTCTCCTCGAGGAGATGCGGACACACGACGATCCCTGGAGGTTGTGGGACCAGCCCGACGACGGGCTCACGGCTCCGAAGGAGGAGGCACCGAAGGCGAAAGGAAAAGCGAAAAAGGCCAAATAGCCCTTTCCTTCAATGGGAGCGGAAGAGGCTTTCGCGGCCGTTCGAGCCGAACGGCCCTACCCGCGCTGATGCGTGAAAGGTAGCCCCGACCGGCCCGGTCGGGGACCGTGGTTCCGGATCGCGGCGAAACCCTGGCAAAGGGATCGGCCGTTCGAGCCGAACGGCCCTACCCGTGTGATGCGCGAAAGGTAGCCCCGACCGGCCCGGCGCGGGGGGGATCGGGAGTACGCAACGATTCGAACGGACTTGAGGAGCCATCGGCCGTTCGAGCCAAACGATCCTACCCGCGTTGACGCGAAAATGGTAGCCCCGACCGGCCCGGTCGGGGACCCTGTTCGCGTCTCGTCCGCCTCACTTTTTGAATCGCTCGTCCTCGGGATTTCCTCCGCTCAGAACGTAGGCAACCAGATCGAGGATCTCCTCTTTCTTCAGCATCGCAAGAAGCATCGGCGGCATCGGGGAGACTTTCGAGACCTCCATGCTCTTCACCGTCTTGCGATCCACGTTCGTGCGCTGGTTCGGGTCGGTGAGGTCGGTGTTGAGCGTGACGCTGTCTCCGCTGAGGTTCACGACGACGCCGCTGACGACGGAGCCGTCATTGAGGGTCACCACGATGGGGGCGAACTGCTCGTTGATCTCCTTGCTGGGATTGATGATCTGGTCGAGGAAGTCGTGCGGCGAATAACGGCCTCCGGCTCCGGTGAGGTCGGGTCCGTTCATTCCTCCGCCGTCGCGGAAGCGGTGGCAGGCGTAGCAGGCGGCGGCGGCGAACATCTTGCGGCCGTTCTCGAAATTGCGTCCGCTCATGCCCGTTTCTGCGGCCTTGCTGAGTTCCTCGAGCGTCCACATCGTCGGGGTGCGTCCGGCGAAGACCGCACCGACGTTTTCGATCGCGGAGATACGCTCGGGTTTCTTCTCGATGAGGGCGGAGAGTTCGGTCTTCTCCGCTTCGGTAAAGGTGGAGAGCGCGTCGTTGCGGATGAACTCGATGAACTTCTCAAAACTCGCCCCGCCGCGGTAGTTCGCCGCCTTGAGGAACCATTCGAGGTAGGCGGTGCGCAGATCCTTGTTCCAGCCCGTGGTCACGAATCGGAGGCTGCGGGCGTATTCGAGCTGTTCCTCCTGCGAGACGGCCTCACCGAGGAGGGCGATACCCTTGGCCGCGACGGTCGGCGACTGGAGGTAGGCGAGAGTCTCGCAGAGAAGCCAGTTCAAGGAGAAGGACTTCGCCGGGAAAGCCGGATCGAGGTCGGCGATGAGTTTTCCGGTCAGGTCCTCGCTCGCTCCATCGAAACGATTCAGCGTGATCTGCACGGTACGGACGAGGGTCAGCTTCGCCTCCGGGGAGAGGGAGGCGAAGTCGATGCCGACAAGAGCCGAGAGGATCTGGTCGCGGAGGGCGGTGTCCACCGGCGGCGTCGGTTTGGCCCCTTCGGGCAGAGGTGCCGTCTTGATGGCCGGCTCTCCGGCGGGAGCTCCGAGCGGTTTCGCGGGGACGCGATGATAGGGGTCGATGCCGCCGACGCGGGCGAGGGCGAGGAGGGCCTCGACCTGTTTGGCGGGATCGCTTTCGGAAAGAGCCTTGTCCTTCCAAGCATCAAGGGGCTGGTGCTCCACGGCGACGCGGGCGGCCCAGCGAATGTGGCGATCAGGATGGGAAAGATAGGGCCAGGCCGTCTCGATCGCCTTTGCGTCGGAAGTGCCGTGGAAAGCCTCGAGCTGATGGCGCAGCTTCGCGGCATCGGTGACGCTGGTGTCGGGGGAAACAGGCGAAGTGTCGTCGCCACCGGTGTAGGTGACGCGGTAGAGGCCCGACTGGACGCGGCGTCCGCCGATGGCGAAATACATCGCCCCGTCCTGCGGGTGGATGAAGACATCGGTCACCGGCAGGGGGGCTCCGGAGATGAAGTCCTCCTTGGCACCGGTGTAGCTCGCTCCCTTCGCCTCGAGGTGGACCGCGTAGATCTTGCCCCAGCTCCAGTCGAGGATGTAGAGCGCATTCTGGTATTTGGCGGGGAACTTGGCACCGTAGCCGAAGGTGGTGCCGGTGGGTGAACCGGGTCCGATGTTGACGGTCCCGGGGAGATTGTCCGGATAGAACTCGGGACGTTTTCCGGCTCCGTTGCGCCAGCCGTATTCACCACCGCTGACGACGTGATTCACGCGGGTGGGGCGGTACCAGGGAGTGTTGAAATCATACTCCATGTCGGCGTCGTAGGTGAAGAGCTCGCCGGCGTGGTTGACCGAGGCGTCGTAGATGTTGCGGAACCCCGAGGCGATGCGGGAGAACTTCTTTCCGTCGCGGGAGACTCGATAGATGATCCCGCCCGGAGCGAGGACGTGGCGGTTGTGGCCGCGACCGTCGGGCATTCTCGGGAGAAGGTGATCTTCACCCCAGATCGCGGGAACCGGCGAAGCGGGATCGGCGTCTACGGGGATCGTGTTGTTCCCGCAAACCAGATAGAAATCGTCGCTGCCCGGCACCGGTACGACGGCGTGGACACCGTGGTCGCCCTTCGAGTCCATCGCGCGGAGCGTCTCGACCTTGTCGAGCCGGTCGTCGCCGTTGCTGTCGGTGAGCTTGTAGAAGCCGCTCGAGATTTTCTGCTCGTAGTCGTTGACCCCGACGTAGAGGGCGCCGTCGGAGAAATACATGCCGTTCACGGCCCGGATCTCGGCGGGGACCTTTTCGATGGCCTTCGGATCGAGCGTCTGGCCGACGGCGGGAGCAGGGAAGCGGTAGAGGCCGCCATACTGATCACTCGCGTAGATGCGGCCTTTGTCGTCGGGGCAGAGGGCGACCCAGGAACCTTCGTCGCCTCCGGGGACCGAATAGAGGAGCTCGACCTGGAAACCCTCGGGGGCCTTGATACGCGAAACGGGAGTGGCCACGTTCTCACCCACCGCGGGGCCGACTTCGGCCTGGCGGGGAGGCCCGGGAGCCTTCGCTTTGGCATTGGCCTTCGCCTTGGCTTTTCCGGGAGCGGGGGCCTTCGGAGTTTCCTTGGCCTTGCCCTTCGCCTTCGGCGCGGGCGCCATGATCTCCTGCGCATCGTTCGGGAGATCCGCCTTGGAGAAAGGGGTGACGCCTCCGTCGGGCAAGGTCTTCAGGCGAATGTCCTTGATCTGCACGGTCATGGCGGGGCCGCGGTGGACCTGGAAGGCGAGCAGGCCTTCAAGAGCCCTGCCGGCTTCGTCAAAGTCGTGGAGCTCGGTGGTGAGCTGGCCGTTGATGCGGTGCTCGATGTGGTTGCCCTTCGCGATCACGGTGTATTCGTTCCACTCCGCGATGTCCACGGCGACCGGGTCGCGTTCGCGGGTCAGCCACTTCTTGCCCTGCGGATCGACTACGACGGTCTGGCCGTTTTGCGATACGATGCCGCGCCCGCGCTCGTGGTAGACCATCCCGTTGTTGGCCGGGGCCGGGTGGACGTCGCATTGGTAGCCGCCGATCGACCAGGGGCCATTCTCGGGCATCTCCTTCGAGCGGTACTGGATGCCGCTGTTGCTGTCGCCTACGACCTTGATCTTCGCGTGCAGTTCGAAATTTTTCAGGACACCCCCGCGCCAGATGATGAACTGGTTGTAGGTGAGGTGATCGGGACCCTTTGTCTTGCCGGTGATGGCACCGTCCTCGACCGACCAGAGTTCGGGATTGCCGTCCCATCCGTTGAGATCCTTGCCGTTGAAAAGATCGACAAATCCATCTTCGGCGAAGGTCGGCAGGGAGGTCAAAACGACCGCTAACAACAGGGGAAAAAGACCAAGGGGGGATTTCATGGA
>JAGRPC010000596.1 GCA_020439925.1 Verrucomicrobiia bacterium
GGGCGCGACCGAAGATTCCTCTGAAGATAAGGCATTTTCAGAGGGCCTCGCTGGTGCAACTCCCTCTGCTACGGATCTAGGTGCGACTGAAGGTTTGATAGGTTCATCTTCCGTTCCTAAAACGGGCACCTTAACCGCAGCTGTTTTGTCGTTCGAACTGGGCTCAGGATTTTCTCCATACTTAGTGATGTAATCGAAAAACGCAGTAAGCTGTCCTCTCGAAATATTCATTGTAGAGACGGAGAAAAACAGCGCTAGAATTACGGCGATCGACGATATGAAATTAAGTTCCCTATCCGCAGTCGAACGTTGCGCGCAGTAAGCAGGGAATCCTATAATCCAAAACATCGCTGTAAGAGCTGCCCATTCTGCGGGCTTGGAACCCTTTCTTTTGCCGTTGGACTTCAGGGGGGGCGTGCCTAGGGATGCGTCAATCCATACGAGAGCGCTAGTAGCGAGGATCGTTGTCGCCAGAATCTTGAATAGCATGGGTGAACTTTCTTTATCCAACGCTTCCTCAGAAAACTTTGAATAAATAAGCAGGGATGCGAGCAGCGGGGTTAGTAAAATCAGACTGCCAGTAAGGCGTCTTGAAATCATACGGATTCTTGATCTTTCGTTGTTGAATCGCGGTTCTTCGTAAACAGTAACGTCACTTTCCACAGATACGGGACTGTGAGGTAACTTATCTGAGGAATGAGGGCTGAAATCTAATCTCATCCAAGCTTGATGGTCTGCCTCAAACTCGGAGGAATGCAGGACGTAACAAGTTGGGTGCCCTGCGAGCCTAACGTAATCCTCTATCTCCGAAAGCGTCATAATTTCATCTACCGCATCGTCACCGACAGATAACCACCATGCGTCATCCTGGCCATTGGATGACAACCATCTTTGGAGATCGGGTAATGTAACAGGCTTTTGGGAATCATTCATGCTAGGTTGGGTATGTGGCATCAATTGTTCGTAACGCGAAGTTTGATCCACTGATGGCCTTCCAGTGAATCAAAAAATCCAAAACAGGATCTTTCTAACTGATTAACAGTTGTTTCGAGCGCACTTGCCGCAACCGCGAGTTCCTGCAGATACCTATCGTAGTGGCTCCACGATGGCTGGTTATGGCCCATGCACCCGCGCGCCATGAGCTTATCGTAAATGGCAAAACTGCCATCTCCGGCAAAGAGGCTCCAGTAACGCAGGTGCTTCGTCGCAAAGGAAATGCCGAAATGACTAATCTGCCCTGCCGCAGAAACCGCATCGGGAACAGGCCGCCCGGAGATCGCTACTTGGATCATGCTCCGGTAGGCACTCACATTATAATTTTCGGCGTAACCTCCACCCATTACATAAATATTGCGGCCGGATTTTCCACCCCACAACTGGATCAAGTGAAAGATGCGAGAAAGAGCCTGTTCCTCCGCGTTCACCTGTGAAGATGCGATCTCGTCCCCGATGAGTCTCTCGAGAGCGGACAATCGCTGAGACGTGGTTTCACCTGGAAGGGCTTCGAATGTTTCAACAATTTCGTCGAATTCCCGATTGCGGAGGAGCGTCGTCATGCCTCCGATTGAGCTCGCCAGCCGCGGCGTGTCGGGCAAGGCGGTGTTAAACTCCTGCTTGAACATCGGAACGGCGAACTGTCCGGGACGCAACTGGCTCACGCCGGAGTAGTTGGTGGAGTCTAGAATCATCAGCAGGACGACGAACTAGATTGGTCGATGCGTCAGGTCTTTCAAATGAATTCGCTTACAAAAATGCTGCGATTGGCTCCTTTTTCGTGCATATGCATCACGGTCCACCAAACGCCGGGACTGGGGGAACGGTTGAAGGAGGTTCGAACGGTCAAGCGATACCGCATGTTCGTCTCCGGTTTCGAACGGTCCATCCCTGCTTTCGGCACCGGCAATAGCATCACTCCTCTTCGTTGGGCTTCCGAGGTTTTCCGAAGCGGCGATTTGATTCCTCCGCCTGCTTCTGGATTTGCGCTTCGGAGGGTCTCGACGAGTTGTCTCGGGGTGGGATTCTGATTCCCGAAATTGTTTTCCAGCCACTTCCGGAAGAAGTTGGTCGAGCCGGGGGAGGTGTCGCGTTCCGCAAGGATTCGACCGCTCTCTTCGCCCAACTCTTGTTTGATTCCCCAGGATTCTTGGGAGGCAGGCTGCGGGAGAACACCGGGGTCCGGAAATCATTGTCGGATGGGTTCCGGGGTGGCTCCGAATCCGAAGGGGGGGATGGGTCGTCCTTCATATTTGATGTAGAGGGTGAATGCTGGGAATTCTCCTTTTCATCCCCGCGGCTCCCTTCCCGCCAAAGGCTCGGGGCCGATGGGGGTTCGCCGGGAAGCGAGGAACGTTCAAGGTCATCGCGGAAAAGTATCACTCGATTTTGCGGCGCGGGTCAACGGCTTTCACACGCTACCCGCCGCGCTGCTTCCCCCCCCATCACACCCCCCGCCGATACTCCCC
>JAGRPC010000597.1 GCA_020439925.1 Verrucomicrobiia bacterium
GAGAGAGCCAGACGTGGGCGTCATTCTCTTCGTGTTCATGCTCGTGCTCATGGTGAGGTTCCTTGCCCTCGGCTGCGGCCGAGGCACATTCGCTGCAGGTGCCCTCGAGAAGATCGAGACCTTCAAGGAGGTCGAACTCCTTCGGACCATTGTCCCCGGAGGCGATGAAAAAGTTGGATTCGAAAGTGAGGCCTCCGGAAAAAAGGAGATCGGCCTGAGAAAGTTCCGTGATCTGCCGGGGGCTGGGCGAGTAGTTGTGGCAATCACCGCCTTCCTGGACGATGGCCTTGACCTCAATCCATTCGCCCCCGATTCGTTCGAAAAGGTATTCGTAAGGCAGGACGGGTACGAAGACTTTCAGTTTTCCGACTTCACCGGAACGACCGAAACCGGAGAAGAGAAGGGTTGCGAGAATCGCGAAGAGAATGCGGGGGGAATTCATGGGATCGGCTTGGCGAAGCTGCGCTCAGTTCCCCTGGCTCCAGCTCGTGATCTGATAGTGGGAATCCTTTCCTAGTGCGGCGGTGGCATCGGATTTCGAAATCGCCTTGCTGCCGTCGGTGACGATGGTGAGGTGGTGGCGGTCATCGCTTTCCTTGACGATTCGGATTGTTTTGACCCCTTTGATTTTACCAATCGCCCGGGAAATGGTGCGCTTGCAGTCGGCGCAGTCGATTCCTTTCATCGTGGCGGTGTAGGTGACATCGGCGGCCTCGACGGTCTGAATGCCGATGACGAGAGCAAAAGAAAGCAGGGCGAGCAGAGTTTTCATGGGACCTGAGTATAATTCGCAAGTTTTTTGCGTTATTGAATGCAATTCGCTTGCATTATGGGTCACGGGAGGGACAAATGCAAGATATTTGCGCCTATTCCCATGTTCACGTCCTTTCAATCACGGGTTGCCTTTTTTGGCCTTACGCTTCTTGTGGGTTCTTCCGGCAGCTATTCCCGGGAGACCGAGGAGGAAGTTTTTGTCTACAACGTCGGCGAGCGGAATTGGATCAACGGAGACGGTGTCGATGCGGGCGGCTTTTTATTCCCCACGCTGTACGTGAATCTTGCGGGTGGAGCCTTCGAGCCGGGTGGCGGACCGGAAGACTTCGCTACGAGTGAGCATGACCCCCAGAATGAAGGAGGCGTCTCGGCGATCCACCTGCATCTGGATCTGAATCTCAACGAAGCCGTCACGGGAGCCGTCACCGGTGTCGGTCATCAAGGTCCCGATCATGTCTGGGAGGCGGAACTCGAGGAGGCCTACCTTCACTATCACCTCAACGACACCATCACCGTTGGCGGTGGCCAGTTCCTGAACCGCTTCGGATTCCAGTCCGACCTGCACCTCCACGACTGGCTGTTCATCAACCAGAACCTGATCAACAGCCGGTTGGTGAACGAGGGCGAACTGATCACCCAGGGCGGCGAGATTTTGGTGAAAACGCCGTCGAGTGGCCTGCTGACGTTGGGCGTTGGCGGGCTGCGTACCCATGCCCACGATCACGATCACGGCCACGGTGGAGAGGAAGAAGAGGAGCACGAACTCGAGAGCGAGGACCACCACGGCGAACACGAACACGAACACGAGCACTTAGAGATCGACGACGCGGCCTTCCAGAGTTGGGTCTTCACGAGTGATTACCGTTTCCGCCTCCCCTTCGACGACAGCCTCACCGGCAGCGCCTCGATCGGCGTCGGCGAAAACGGTTTCGGTCGCAACACGACGATCTACGGGGCCGGGCTCCGCAAGGTCTGGAACGGTCACGATCACGGACACGGTGGCCCCGATTTCTGTTCGGGTGCGACGATGTGGCAGACCGAGGTCATCGGGCGCAAGGTCGACGCCTTCCTCGAGGACGGCGACGCGGTCGACTTCGACGACTACGGCTTCTCGAACTCCCTGCACCACGGCATCAGCGACCGCGTCACCGCCTCGCTGAGGCACGACTGGGTCTCCGCGGTCGATCCCGCCGAAATGACCGATCGTCACCGCCTCTCCGCCGCCCTCACCGCCTTCGTCGATCCGCAGCAGCGGGTGCGGGGTCGAATTCAATACGACTACACGATCGACGACACCATCGGCAGCGAACACGCCGCCTGGTTCGAGATTCAGATTCAATGGGGCGGTGTCGGGGGATCCCACGCCGGACACGGACACTGATTTATCCGCCCCGGCATCACCGGGATTGTTCAGATTTCGTAGACCACCGCCGCTTCGGCACGGGCGCGACGGTTGAGCTTGGAGCAGACCAGTTCGCAGAGATCGAAGACGATGGGTTCGCTGATCGAATAGATTACCTGGGTTCCGCGAGGCTCGCGATTCAGGAGATCGGCAGCGTGTAGGGTCTTCAACTGCTTGGAAACGTTTGCCTGGGAGGTGGAGAGCGCGGCCACGAGATCGTTGACCGACGCCGGACCCTTGCGGAGCAGTTGAAGAATCGCAAGCCGGGTTGGCTCGGCAAAGACCTTGAAGAACGAAGCGATCCGTTCAAGGGATTGTCGGTCGAGTTCTGAATAGTCAGGCATGAGGAAAGCTGCTTTGTCCCCAAGGATAGCCGCATCGGAATAAATGCCAAGTCTCTATATGCCGATAGAGGAATCTGCTGTAAATTCCATTGACTGTTTTTGTGAACAGTATATGAATAAAGTATGTTCACGCGTGAGCGTTTTCCAGAGGGAGCGGAGCGATATGGCCGGTTCCGTAAGGGGGTCTGGTCAGCAGCTTTGCCCCTCGTCAGAGGAAGGGATTCTTCCTGGGTCCCGGATGAACTCGAAATTCAGGCAA
>JAGRPC010000103.1 GCA_020439925.1 Verrucomicrobiia bacterium
CGTGATGGTGATCGCCCCCGTCCCGAAGGAGCCCCTCGTGAAGGTGACCGGCCCCGTCCCGAAGGAGCCCCGCGTGATGGCGACCGTCCCCGGCCCGAAGGAGAGAAAGGGCCTGACGCCTGATTCACCCTGAGGCTTCCCAAGCTTTCGACGCTCCGGCTTCCCTTTGTGGAGTCCGGAGCGTTTCGTTTTACCCCACACCGTTCACCACGTTTTCGAGGGGCGCTCCCGTCACGGCGGCGAGGGCGATTCGCGCCGAAGTCGATCGCATCTCGATCTTGGACTCGACGCTGCAGAAGGCCGCGTGGCAGGTAACGATGAGATTCGGAGCGGATGCCTCTTCGGGGGTGCGAAGGGGCTCATCCTCGACCACGTCGAGACCGGCCCCTCCGAGGTGGCCTGAACGCAGAGAGGAGAGAATGGCTTCCTTTTCGATGACCGCGCCCCGGGCGGTATTCACGACAAAGGCGCCCGGCCTCAGAAGGGACAACTCGCGTCCCGAGATGAGGTGGCGTGTCTCGTCGTTCAGGGGACAATGAAGGGAGATGACATCGCATTGTCCAAGCAGTTCTTCCAGAGAGCGGCAGCGAGTGACTCCAACGGCCTTGTCGGCGCCGTTGGGAAGATAGGGATCGTGGAAGACGACGCGAAATCCGAGGCCCTTGGCCCGAAGCGCCGTTGCCGTTCCGATGCGTCCCAATCCGACAATGCCGAAGGTGAGTTCACGCAGGCGGCGGAGCTTGCTACCGACTTCGATGGCCCATCCGAGACGCTTGGCTTCCGAGTCGAGGGGGAAAAGCTGGCGGCAAAGGGCCAGGGAAAGGGCGATGGCGTGGTCGGCGACTTCCTCTGTCCCATAGTCGGGAACATTGCAGACGGCGATACCGAGGCGCGCGGCTTCCGCCACATCGACGGAATCGTAGCCGACCCCGTTTCGGATGATGGCACGGCAGTTTCGCAAGCGTGACAGCCCGTCCGCAGTGATGGGCGCGTTGTGCCAGACAATGAGGGCGTCTGCGCCGCAGATTTCGTCGTCGAAGTCGGCGTCGCTATCGCACAGGTATCGACTGACTTCGGCGGCTTCGCCGATTACGGAGCATTCCACGGATGAATCGGGATCACCCTGGGGAGAGCGGATCCAGTCGATGATGGCGACACGGGGTTTGGCGGGCATCTTTTTCCGATACTAGTCGAGGCAAAATCGGAGTCAATCCCCGGAGGGTGCGGGAAAATGCGGTGTGTAAGGCCCTTGCTCTTGTTCATGTCGCATGATATGGCTCCTCCATGAAATTCCCGGTTCTCCTTCTCGCCCCACTCTTCCTCGTTTCGCAGGTTCTTCGTGCCGAAGAACCCAATACCCTGACCGATGCCGAAAAGGCGGATGGCTGGAAACTCCTCTTCGACGGAAAAGACCTTGGACAGTGGCGAAATTTCAAGAAGGACGGCCTCAGTGACAAATGGCAAATCGCCGACGGCGTCTTCACTCTCACCGAAAAGGGAGGGGGGGACATCGTCACGAAAGAGACCTACGGGGCCTTCGAGCTGAAGCTCGATTACAAGATCAGCAAGGGCGGCAACAGCGGTCTCATGTATCACGTCACCGAGGAGGAAGACACTCCCTGGCGGACCGGACCCGAAATCCAGATCCAGGACAATGTGGACGGCCACGATCCGCAGAAGGCCGGATGGCTCTATCAGCTTTACGCTCCCGACGTCGACGCGACCAAACCCGTCGGCGAGTGGAACACGATCCACATCATCATCACTCCCGAAAAGTGCGTCCACTACATGAACGGAACGAAGTACGTGGAATATGTGAAGGGTTCGGCCGACTGGGATGCAAAGGTTGCGGCAAGCAAGTTTTCGAAATTCGAGAAGTTCGGCAAACCCACCAAGGGGTTTGTCTGCCTGCAGGACCACGGCAACGTCGTGTCCTTCCGCAATGTGAAGATCAAGCCGCTGGATTGACGAGCGGTGGAACAGGGGGGGCGGCTTTTTGCGCTGCTCCTCTCTTTCCGGATCAAACGAGCTCCTGGATTACCCGCCCCTCGCTGATCTTGATGGGGCGGCCGATCGGGGTGATCACTTCCTCGCTGGTGTCGATCCCGAGGCGCCTGAGAATCGTCGTGTGGACATCCTCGACCCTGACGGCTCCTGCAGGATCGGTCTTTTCTCCGGTTGGATCGGTCTCGCCGACAGCGATGCCAGCTCGCAGGCCACCTCCTCCGAGGAGCATGCTGAAGCCATGGGGCCAATGGTCACGCCCTTCTGTGAGATTCAACTTCGGGGTGCGGCCGAATTCCGTCGCGACGAGGAGGATGGTGTCTTCGTAGAGATCGCGAGCCTTCAGTCCGCGTATCAGGGCGGACAGAGCGGGATCGAGAATCGCGAGCTGGCTTGCCTGGCCTTCGGCATTGTCGATATGGGTGTCCCATCCGCGCAGGGTGACTTCGACACAGCGTACCCCCGACTCGATCAGGCGGATCGCGGCGAGACACCCGCGTCCGAAGGGGGAATCGCCGAAGGATTCGCGTTCTGCGACCGGCAAAACGCTCACATCGAATGCCGCGAGCTGTTCCGACGACATGAGACGCTGGGCGCTCTCGACCGAAGTGCGGTGCAGGGTCCGCTCGCTTTCGAGATTCGGGAGACGTCCAGTTGAGAAGGTCTTTTCAAGGATCCCGAGGGAGTCGAGACGCCTCTGCTGTCTCTCTCCGTTGGTGGAAGCGCTTACATCGGGAATAGGCTTCACCGGGTCGCTGGTCTGGAACGCATCGTAGCGAGCGCCGAGATAGCCGCCCCGGGCGGGGAACCCGCCGGGAAGGATGGAAATATGCGAAGGAAGGTCCCGTGAGTTCCCGTCCGCTTGAGGCAGACCGTGGCAGACAATGGAGCCGATCGAAGGGTGAACGAGATTGGGGAAGGGCCTGTAGCCGGTCTTCACGTTGTAGGTCGCGCGGGAGTGATCGCCTTCCTTGCTGGTGACCGAGCGAAGCACCGCAAAATCGTTGGCCAGTTCCGCAGTCAGGGGCAGGCCTTCACCGAACTGAATGTTTTTGGCCGCCGTCGTGATCGCCTTGGCACCGTGGGCGATGGTTTTGCCTGGGTGGGGATCAAAGCTGTCGAGCTGGCTGATTCCTCCCTCCATCCAGAGGATGATGACCGATTTCGGGCGCTTGTTGGATTGTTCGGAGCTCCGGGCGAGGTGCTGTGCCAACGGGGTGAGCCATCCGATCCCGGTGAGAACCGAGCCCTTCAACAGTCGGCGGCGCGACCACGCGGAGGCATGGCAGGGAGAACCACAGTCGGGAAAGGGGAGGGGTTTCATCGGTTCCAGGAAAACTCGGTGGCGTTGATCAAGGCCCAGCAGAGATCGGTGAGGGCACGGTCCCTCGAATCCCCCTTGCTGTCGGCGAGTGAGGCAACAAAGTATTCCATTTCCGCCGGTAGCGGGTAGCGGGTGAAGGCGGCGAGAAAGGCGGCCTTGATGGCGGCCTCATCCGTGGGGGAACACTTCGAAAGCCGTGTCGAGGCGTTCATGAGTGGATTCTGTCCGGTCCGGTCGCGGACGAGTTTGCCGTTCATGAGAAGGAGTCGTTGCGGAATGGTGCCCGATTCGCCGGAGAATTCTTTTTCTCCCAAGTCTCCGTAGCGTTTCACGAACCCCTGGGTCTCGTTGAAGCGGCGGAACTTCTGCAGGATGTGGGTATGGCTGTCGAGGGCCTGGAGGGTCGATGCCTGGATGACCGCTCCGGCAACCTGTTCGGGTCTCAGCGGGGTGACAGGAAAGGCGGCCCACCCCGCCTCCTGCTCCGGGGTGATCGGTTTGTCAGGATCTCCCGAACGGCTTTCGCGACGGAATGGGTCTGAACCGGCGATCAACCTGATGAGGTGACGCAGGTCGTATCCGCTGGCGGTGAATTCGACGGCAAGTTCTTCCAATCCGGGAGGGAAGGGGCCATCCACCGGGAGATTGTCGACAGGATCTGCGAGGGGCTTTCCGAAAAGAATCGCCCAGGTGCGGTTGACGGCAGCGCGGGCAAAGGGGGCATTTTCCGGGTGGGTGATCCAGCGGGCGAGCTGCTGGCGGCGGTTTCCACCCTCGTCGAAAAAACTCGAGCCATAGGGAACTACCGGAGGCACTTCGACTGCATCCGTTTTGCCGAGATAGCGGGTTTCGTAGGTCTTCTTGCGATTTTCGTGAATTCCTGTCAGGCTCATGTCTGCCTGTGCGAAAAAGGAGGCCATCTGGTGAAAGTCGGACTGCTTCCAGCGGTCGCCGAACATGTCATCGTGGCACTGCATGCAGTCGAGACTGAGGCCGAGAAAGGCGCGCGAGGTGCGTCCGGCCAGCTTCATTTCATCAGGTCCCTTCTTGTCGCCTCCCTGTTCGAGGGTAACAGTGATGAAGTTCGTCTCTGGACGGGTGGTCCATAGCCCTTCCGCCGTGACGAGATCTCGCACGATGGCGTCATAGGCCCGGTTGGATTCGAGTTGGTCACCGATCCAGTTCACGAGTCGACGGCGTCGATAAACAAGAAACGGACCGGTCTCGACTCCGACGAAAGCCCGGGCAAACCGTTCTGCCAGATAGTCGGCACTGCGTCGATCGGAAAACAGGTGGTCGAGCCAGGCCGTCACGGGATCGGAACCCTGGGGAAGGGCTTCGAGCCTGCGGATTTCTTCGAGAGAGGGCGGAGCCCCCGTCAGGGCCAGGGAAAGGCGTCGGGCAAGGGTGAGGGGATCGGCTTCCGGGGCTGGCTCGATCCCCGCCTCCGCCCACGCTTTCCTGAAAGCGATGTTCACCCCGACCAGACCCGATTCCAGAGAATTGTCCGCTTTTGCCGTTGGCAGGGGAGCGGGGGATCCGGATTCAAAGTGTCTCCACAAGAACACTCCCGCCGCAACCACGACCATGGCCAACACGATCAGCCGGGCGAAAGCCTTGTAGAGAGAAAAGGACATAATTGCAAAATCGACTGGCCGGTAAGACGCGGATCAGGGACTTAGCGTTACATCGGGAAACGGATTCCCTGCGTACCCGAGTTGAGAAGAGTGATGTCGACGCACCCGTGGCTCGCTCCGACCGATGACTGATTCATGTTAATTTCTGTCATTTCGTGGTAAGGATTCCCGCTCATGCCGAAGGAACGACTCGACCAACTTCTCTTTCGCCGCGGATTCTGTGATTCGCGTGAAACCGCCAAACGCCTCATCTTGGCGGGTGAAGTCAGGGTGGAGGGGCAGGAGGGCAATCTGAAGCCCGGTCTCAAGGTCGATGAGGAAGTAGCCATTGAGGTGAAGAACCGGCCCAAGTATGTGAGCCGGGGCGGCCTCAAGCTCGAGAAAGCCCTCGATGAATTCGCCGTTCCGGTGGAGGGGAGGGTGGTGCTCGACGCCGGCGCCTCGACCGGTGGCTTCACCGATTGTGTCCTGCAGCGTGGGGCCGCCAAGGTCTACGCCTACGACGTGGGCACCAACCAGCTTGCCTGGAAGCTGCGCAACGATCCCCGCGTCGTCTCGCAGGAGGGATTCAATCTCCGGCATCTCCAGCCGTCCGATCTCCCCGAGGCGGTTGATCTCGTGGTCATTGATGTGTCCTTTATTTCGCTGACACTCATCCTGGGACCGGTTTTCGGGGTGTTGAAACCGGAGGGAGACGTCATCTGTCTGATCAAGCCACAGTTCGAACTGAAGAAGGATCAGATCGGGAAGGGCGGCATTGTCCGGGACTCCGGCCTGCACGAGGAAGCCGTGGAGAAGATCCGCGCCCATGTCACCGGAACGCTCGGAAAATGCTGGCAGGGACTGGTCCCGTCGCCTATCAGTGGCACCGACGGCAACACTGAATTCCTTGCATGGCTGAGACACCCCGCATAGGGATCCTCGCGAATCCCGAAAAGCCAGGCGCCGCCGCGCTCCTGCACGATCTGGTGGACCGTTTCGCTTCGGTCGGGCAGAAGGTGTTGCTTGAGGAAAGGACTGCCAAACTCGCCCGGCTTCCCGAGGGAGTTCCCCTCGTGGAATTGGGAGAATCGGTCGATTTGGTCGTCGTGCTGGGTGGCGATGGCACCCTGCTCTGGGTGGTGCGACAAATGGGAGCCTCCCTGAAGCCGATCGCGGCGATCAATACCGGCACGCTCGGCTTTCTCACCTGCGCTACGGAGGAGGAAAGCGGTGCCCTCGTCGATGCGCTCGTCTCGGGCAGCTACACGATCAGCGAGCGGCTTCTTCTGGCTGGTGAACTGGAACAAAATGGGCAGGTTGGGGATACTTTTTACGCATTGAATGAAGTGACGATCTGCCGGGCCGTGGCTTCGCGGGTGATCCACGTCGAGGCCCTCGTCAACGGGGTCTTCGCGAACCGCTACACCGGAGACGGACTCATCCTCTCAACGCCCACGGGGTCCACGGCTTATTCGCTCTCTGCGGGAGGGCCGCTCGTTTCTCCTGACGCGAACGTCTTTGTGGTCACACCGATCTGCCCGCATTCCCTCGCGAACCGGCCTCTCGTCGTCGACGCGACGAGCCGCCTGATCTTCGACGCGCCTCGCCAGCGGGATTCTCTCTCTCTGCTGGTCGACGGGCAACTCCTTGCGGTGCTCGACGAGCCGGCCCGGGTGCACCTGCGGAAAGCCGAGTTTTCACTGCCTCTCGTGTCGCTCCCTCACCAGGATTTCTACGGTGTCCTGCACCGCAAGATGGGATGGAAGGGGACGTCGATCGACGGGTGAGAACGGGTTCGCCGTCACTTTCCCGCCTGATAGAGTTCAGCGATTTCTTCCTTGCGGAGGGCCCGGTCAAAAACGGCGATCTCGTCGAGACGGCCTTCGAAGTTGCCTTCGCCCGAACTGTTGCCACCGAAGAAGAAAGTGTCTGCGGTCGTTGGGAAGGGATTCGCGGAAGCCTGAAGCACGACGCCGTCGAGCGCGACCCTGACATTTTTCCCTTCTCGGACAACGACGAGATGATGCCATCTCCAGCGTTCGATTACCACCGAACCAGAGAGAACTCCGCCTCCGAAGAGCAGATCGCGACCTCCCGATCCGTTCCCCCGGATGGAGATGTGATCGCCTCCCGAGAACGGTCCACCCAGCTTACCCTTCGAGAGCAGGAACTCAGGCTTCTCCATCACCCCTGGTGCCGTACCGCTCCAGAACCAGAGAGACACCGCATAGTCTCCGGTCAGTCCGGGAATCCGCGCACTGATCCGGTCCCCGGCCAAAAACACGCTGCGGTTGATCCCGCCCTCCGCGAAGGCCGCGTCATTCGGACCGGGCAGGTAAAACAACACGCGCGGCTCGATCAAGGCATCGATCCCGTTCGGCGACGAATCGATCGCGCGGGGACCCGCGAACTCGTCAAGACGCCAGTAGGCCTTCGGCTTCATTGCCAGCGTCTTCGCGACCGCTGGTCCCGGTTTGGCCCGTCGGTCCTCGCGCGGCCCGCCAACCATCTCCAACATCTGCACCGCTGCCTCCGTGATCTTGGGTTCGGCGGTCACCTCCAGGCCTGCCGAGCGTGCCGGCCAGGTATTGTAGCCGCCGAGAAGGTGCTGCTCAGGAGGGGGAATGTAGCCGTCGCCTCCGTTGGCGAGTTCGATGACCATGGTGTGGGGAAGGGGACTGGCGGCTTTGATCTTCAGTCCGGTCAGCGCGTAGGTTTCGTTCGGCGTGGTGGCGATGCCGATCCGCTCGCCGAGGCGCAGGCCCTGCACCACGACTTCCGTCTTCTGGCGCTCGTGCAGGATGATCTGCTCGCGTGCATAAACCTCGGGCTGGGTCTTGGGGAGGCGGTCGCCCATCTCGGCGACGATCGTTTGCGCCCATTCGAGGCGTTGCTTGTCGGGGACCCGGTAGTTCAAGGTCATGCGGGTTTCGCTCATGGCGATGGACTCGGGCTCTTCGTAGGATATTCCGTCGATCGCCTTCAAGGCGAGGGCGATCATGTCCTCGGAATACCCCTCGATGGTCGGGCCGTCCTTGGCGCGGGCAGGGCTCTTTTCGTAGTCGTGGCGCCAGATATCGCCGCTGCATCCGTGCGACATCATCGCGACGAAGCCCGTCTTGTCCGGATCGAGCTTTTCCTGAATCCCGTTCGAGAAAAGACCGAAGTAGTCCGCGCTGATGTCCTGGTCGCCGAAGTAGTGCATCGAGAAATTCGCGAGGAGGCCGAGCGGTTTCCCTTCGGGGGTCTGCACGGAGATCACCTGAAGCATCGGATCCTCCGGTCCGCTCGGTCCGGTAACCTGATCCCAGTTCGTCGCCGCGTGCATGTTGGCCCTCACCGTCAGATTGCCGAAGGGGTCCTCGCGCATGAACTTGGGATGCAAGACCCAGCGGCGGATCGCGGTGTAGTCGCCCGCATCGATCTCGCCCCAGCCGATCCGGGCGGGTTGGAGTTTCGTCAGTGGAGCGAGGATCGCCTCGACGAGTTTCTTCACAAGGAAGGGCGAATATACGGGATCGGCATCGGTGCCGAGACAGCCCATGCTCGAGGGGACACTGTGTGCGTGCGTGGCCGAGATGAGAATGCGTTCGCGCGGAATTCCCGCCTTTTCCGCGGCGATCTCCTTCGCTTGGTCAAGGAGGTCGCGACCCATCATGCAACTGTCGACGACGACGATGACGATCTTTTCCTTCCCGTCGGAGAAGGCAAGAGACCGGGCGCTCACCGGCGTCTTGATCTTGTCGAGGGAACGGCTCGTCATGCCGCCGTTGACGAGAACGGGGAGCTGTTTCGGCGTGATGTCGGTGATCGCGGCGCCGGCCATGAACTCGGCGCGGGATGTGACAACAAATGCCAGAACCGAGAAGGCCAGAAGGACGCGGTCGAGTCTCATGCCGCGAGGCTAGGCCGGAGAGTAAGGATCCGGCAAGCTTGACTTCGGCGCGTTGGCGTGAGGGGATCGAAGAGTATGCTCACCAACCGATGTGGAGAAAGAAATCGTCTTCGCCACCGGACAGGAATCGCTCCCACCGCTTCGTGGTTTCGCGGAGGTGGGTGCACTCCCACTTCGGTGGATTTTCCTTCAATCTCTCCTCGCGGAGCTGATTCCGTCGGTCCAACCAGGCGCGGAATTCGGAGGGATGAAGCGAGCGCAGTCTTTCCGCGGCGGCGCGGATGGCATTGTCGTTGATTTCCGCTTCCCGGGCGATTTCATGGAAGCGGTGTTCATCTTCGCCGGACCAGGCAGGGTCTCTTTCCGAACCGCCCTCATAGATGATCCGTAGCTTCCAGAGTCGGTCACGCTCTTTCAGCAGGGCTTCGAGTTGGTCCAGTTCGTGGTTGGGTGACATCAGTTCTTGGGCTTCAGCAGCTCCGCACGCCAGTCTTCTGGCAGTTTGGCGCTGGTCTTTATCCATTGCAGGGCAGCCTCGCGGTCGGCGTTCAACCAGTAGCGGCATTGCTGCATGGTCACTTCGCGGCGTTTCTGTTCGCCGGTGATATCGAGTGACCAAGTCACCGCCGCTTCGCGGTCGGTCCAGCGGGCATTGGAGACAAAGGCGGCGACCGCGGTGTCGCGCATCGGGCCGCGTTCCATTTCGATGAGAGATTCGCCGGAGGATTCGAGGTTCGCTCGTGACCAGCCCCCGAAATAGCCCTCGACCGCCTGACTTCGCAAGGCCTCGTTCGGCAGGGCCAGGGCCCGCGCCAGGAAGGCGTCGCTGCTACGGTGAAAGCCAAGGTTCCAAAAACCGTTCTTGGCAAGTTCACCCTCCAAGGGATTGGTCGAGTTTTCGAGATATCCCAGCATCTGTTCGGTCGAGTTTTCCACCCACTGGTAGGCGATGCCGCTGTAGGCTTCGTCCCGGAGCTTGCCAGACAGAGATCCGGCGTTTTTCGCGGCCTCCAGCGGATCTACTTCCGTCCAGCTCGACATCACTAAGCGCACGGCGTCGTTTTTGCCTTGTCCTTCACCGAGGTTTTCCATGGCCCAGGCCAAGGCATCCGACGGTTCGCCTTTGCGGGCCAGACCGCTCAGAGTACTGGCGATGAGCCAGTCCGTGTCTTGCCCGGCGGGAAGCAGGGCGCCGAAATAGTCCAGGGCAACCTTTGGATCCGTTTGGGAGAGCTGCTGCAGAGTGGCTTTTGCGATCGTCGTCTTCGTTTCCCCTTCCGGCAGGTCCGCGAGCCGCGAAAGCACCCGCTGCGCTTCTTCCGTTGTCCAGCTCCGTCCCCGCCAGAGCATCTGTGGGTCGAGCTGGATCTTGCCGCCATGATCCTCGAACCACTTCATGGCGGCGTCGCTGTTTTCTCCGGAGAGCCAGTTCAGCCAGGTGCCTCCTGCCATTTTTGCCACGGTCTTGTTGTCGACCATCAACGGTTCGAGCCTCGCGAGCAAGGCGGCTGGATCCTTGGCCTCCAGCGATTCGACGACGTGGGGAATGACGTGATCCTGGAGCTCTCCGGGTGGCTGGGCCAGCAGCCAGCTCATCATCGCCGGGGTGTCGCGTTCGCCCCAGATCGCCAGCAGGGTCCGGAGCTGGTTCTGGTATTCCCACTTCCCGCGCTTTTCTGCGAGGATCCGGTTGGCAAGGATGGAAAGCCTCTCGGGCGGCACCACCTTGGCGAGCCGGGTGACCAGGTGGATCGATTCGAAAACCCATTGATGGTTCTCCGCATTGCCATGCTCCACGAGGTGCCGTTCGACCAAATCCGGCAAAACCTCCACGACCGTGTCGAGGAGCGCGTGGAGGCCGATCCTTTTGGCGTTACGATCCGTCAGCTGTAGAACCCAGGCCTCTGCTGCCGACGGATCGGTCTCCGCCCAGACGCGGATGAGCCCGTCCACGCCGGCGGCATTTCCCGTTCGTTTCTGCTGGTCGGTCCAGATGCCGATCGCTTCGTCGAGGGAGAGGCTGGCGAGCCGGGTATAGGCGGCGTTGAGGGCAGCGTCGCTCGCCTTTGCCGTTTCCTCTTCGGCGAACCAGGCGATAAGGTCTTCCCGCGTCGCGAGGGCAAAAATGGCCTCCAGCTCAAGTTCATCCTGACCCTGACGGCGGCCTTCGACTACGGCTTTGAAATTCCAACCTTCTGCTCCCCGATATGCCAGCTCTCTCAGCCTCGGCAGACTCGAGGAAAAGTCGGGCGGGTCCTGTCGATCGTGCCATGTGGAAATTCCGGCATCATCAGTTTTCGGCCGCGGAATCAGTTCAGCGCTCTTCGGGAAGGGCGCCAGCCACTGGCCCGCGGCGAACCCGACTCCCGCGAGAGGAAGAAGGATCAGAAGCTTGAGAGATCGTTTCCTCATGTCAGCCCTATTTGAAGATCTCGGCTTTCACTGCGTCTGGAATGCCAGGATGAGCTCGGATCGCAGCCTCCGCAGCCGCGCGGTCTCGGCCGAGCCAGTAGCGTCCTCGGGAAATGAGTTCCTTGTCACGGGTGGCAGCGACCGAAATGCGGGTGGCTAGGTCGATGGCGAGTTTCGGGTTGCCGCGGATAGTGAAGCCGTTGAAGCCCTGGATGGCGGCGTCCCGTAGGGTGCCCTGTGGGACCTTTTCAAGGGCGGCGGCACCCGCATCTGCGTCGGAAAGCGCCCAGCCCCCGAAAAGGCCGCGCATCGCATCGTGTCGCATTCGTCCCGGTGGCATGGCGAGCGCTTCCGGGAGGTGTTCAGCTCCGCTGCGATGTTCGGAAAGGAATCGGAAGGTTCCGTAGGTCATCGACGAGACTGCGACCGCATCGGGGGTCGATTTCAAAAAGGCCACCGCTTCGGCGGGATCGATCTCGGCCCAGCGATCCAGCCCCTCGAAGGCCGAATCGCGCTCTTTCGGAGGAAGGCTCAAGGCGAGATTCGCGGCGGCATTGGGATCCTCATCAACCCATTTGGCAAAGGAAAAGCGGATGGCTTCCAGGCGCGCTCCCGCCGATTCCAGGTTTTCGAGGCTCCAGCGGACCGCCGCCTCCGGTTCGGTTTCCGCCCAGTTTCCAACAGCCTGCGCCATCGTGGAGTCCGATTTCGATCCCAGCGGGAGAAAGTCGACGGCGAACTCCGCGACGGCCTTTCCCTGATAGCGGGACAATCGTTCGAGAAAGTCTTGGGAAAAGGTCGCGAGGGATTCGCTCGGCGGTAGGGATTTTAAGGCGGTGAGGACCCGCGAGGTGCGCTCCGGGGTCCAGTCCTCCTCGTTGGCAAAATGGTCGGCGATCTGCCAACTCCCGAACCCGGAGGCCGAGGCGCTGTTCTCGCGGAGCCATGCGACGGCGTTTTCCTCCTGCCCCTCCGTGGAGATCCAGGCCCACCAGGCTTGGCCGGCCGTCCGGTTAAACGCCGGTTGCTCGGCGAGGAGCGGGGTGAGCACTTCGATGACGGACTCGGGATCCTTGGCGACCTGCGAGTAGAGCGAGCGTTGCACGATTTCGGGACCGATCTCCTCGAGGTTCTGAGCGAAGAGCCACGACATCATCGCCTCTCCGTCTCGGGAGGCCCAGGAGCCGAGGAAGGACGAAAGCATCTCGGGCTTGCCGTTTGCCTGTTGACGCAGGCCAAGGAACCTGGTGGCCGCATCGGGGCAGTGGGCGAGGTCGAGCGCCTCCCCGAGAGTGCTCGCAGTGTCGAATCCGTTCGCCGGATCGATCTCGTCAATCTTCGAAAACACCAGGTTGGGATCGGTTGCCGCCTTCACCGAGAGGAACGACTGCCGGGCCGCCTTTTGTTGGATTTCGTCCGGGAGACCCGCGATCCATCGTTCGAGAGCATGAGAGTCCTTAGATTCCCAAACTCTGACCAAAGTTCGTAGCGGGTGGAAATGGTGCTCCTTGAAACCTCCTCTCTCGACTAGTGTCTGGGCCGCGACGGACGGCGAGCGATTTGCGAGGATTCCGAGGGCGGCGGCATACACGCTCATGGTTTCTTCGGAGAGGTCGAGCTTTTTGATCCACGCGATCAGATCCGCCTCATTCGCCAGTGAGAGATACCGCTCCATTTCCTGGAGGAGTCGCTCTCCGACGACGGGAGTCTGGTATCGTTCGTAAGGGGTAAGATTCTGGTAGTCTTCAATCAACTCGGCTAATCGTGGCTCCGCTTCACGAAAGGTCTCGAACTGCGTTGGTAAAGCGCTTCCCGCTTTGGTTTTCCTCTCGGGCCTCGGACTGCCGAGGAAGGTGATCGGAGTTTTTTCCTTGGTCGGAGCGACGTTGTCGGGATTCGTCCGCGCGGCCCTCCAGCCCCCCAACCCGAATCCTATTCCCAGAGCGGCCATGCCCGCAGCGACGTTTCCGATTCCCGACATGAACGGATCGTGCGAAATCGCCCATTGCCACACAAGCAAAAGTGATGTGTAGCTTGTGACATTTGCAAACCGGCCCGGTCGGTGAAATGCTATCCCTGACGTAAGATTCATGAGCGATTTCACCTACCACAAGCCTTTTCCCCTCGGACCTGACACGACCACCTACCGCCTCGTCACGACCGAGGGGGTTTCCGTGAGTGAATTCGAAGGCCGGGAGATCCTGAAGGTCGATCCGGCGGCTCTCACCCGTCTGGCGAACGAGGCGATCAAGGATATCTCCTTCATGCTGCGTCCCTCGCACCTGAAGCAGGTCGCGGCGATCCTTGACGATCCCGAGGCCACGGACAACGACCGGCTCGTCGCCCTGACCCTCCTGCGCAACGCGGAGATCGCGGCCCGGGGGATCCTGCCGATGTGCCAGGACACCGGAACGGCCATCGTCATCGGGAAAAAGGGGCAGCAGGTCTGGACCGGCGGGCACGACGAGGAAGCCCTCGCCGCCGGGGTGTGGAAGACGTTCCAGGAAGAGAACCTGCGGTACTCCCAACTCGCCCCCCTCAGCCTCTTCGACGAGAAGAACACCCGAAACAACCTGCCCGCCCAGATCGAACTCTACACGACCGACGGGGCGGAATACGAATTCCTCTTCATCACGAAGGGGGGCGGATCCGCCAACAAGACCTTCCTCTACCAGGAAACCAAGGCCCTTCTTTCCGAGGACCGCTTCGTTCCGTGGGCGATCGAGAAGATGCGCTCCATCGGCACCTCGGCCTGTCCTCCCTATCACCTTGCCTTTGTCGTCGGGGGCACCAGTGCCGAGGCAACGCTCAAGACAGTGAAGCTCGCTTCGACGCGCTACCTCGATTCCCTCCCGACCGAAGGAAGCGAGAAAGCCCAGGCCTTCCGGGATCTCGAGATGGAAAAGGTCCTTCTCGCCAAGGCTCGCGAGATCGGTATCGGGGCGCAGTTTGGAGGGAAATTCTTCGCCCTCGACGTTCGTGTCATCCGCCTTCCTCGTCACGGAGCAAGTTGCCCGGTTGGCCTGGGCGTGAGCTGCTCGGCGGATCGGCAGGCCAAGGCAAAGATCACGAAAGATGGGATTTTTCTCGAACAACTCGAGACCAATCCCGGCCAATACATTCCCGACCAGTGGCGTGACCACCAGTTCCACGGCGTGCCCGTCGACCTGAATCTCGGCATGGCCGAAACGCTCAAGACGCTGTCGAAGTATCCCGTCACCACCGCGCTGGAGTTGACCGGCACGATCATTGTGGCCCGCGACATCGCCCACGCGAAACTGCGCGAAATGGTCGAGCGGGGGGACGAGCTGCCCCAGTATTTCAAGGACTACCCCGTCTATTACGCCGGCCCGGCAAAAACGCCCGAAGGCATGGCAAGCGGTTCTTTTGGCCCGACCACGGCGGGACGGATGGATCCCTATGTCGACCTCTTCCAGTCGAAGGGCGCCTCCATGGTCATGATCGCGAAGGGGAACCGCAGCCAGCAGGTCACGGACGCCTGCAAGAAGCACGGGGGCTTTTATCTTGGTTCGATCGGTGGTCCCGCGGCTATTCTTGCTCAGAACCACATCAAGAAGGTCGAGGTCCTCGACTTCCCTGAACTGGGGATGGAAGCGGTGTGGAAAATCGAGGTGGAAAAGTTTCCCGCCTTCATCCTCGTCGACAACAAGGGCAACGACTTCTTCAAGGCGATCCACCAGTGCCCGGTCGCCTGATTCCCGGGGATGACTCAGCCCGAAATCGTTCTCGCCGGTCCGGGGCGTCTCGAGCTTCGCTGGGGAGAGCTTTCTGATCCGGGTCCCGGGGAGGCTCGCGTCCGCGTGAGGCGTATCGGGGTTTGCGGAACGGACATTCACGCCTTTCACGGGAGGCAGCCGTTCTTCGAATATCCCCGCATTCTCGGCCACGAGCTCGCGGCGGAAGTGCTTTCGGTAAACGGTGACTCCACCGTGCAACCTGGAGAAACGGTCGCGGTGGAACCCTACCTGAACGACCCGGACTCGCCCGCTTCGAGACGCGGCAAGACCAACTGTTGCGAGTCCCTTCGCGTGCTCGGCGTGCATTGCGACGGAGGAATGCGGCCCGAAATCAACGTGCCGGTCTCCAAACTGCACCTGGCCGCGTCCGCCTCACTCGACCAGCTCGCCCTCGTCGAGATGCTCTGCATCGGGCAACACGCCGTGAACCGGAGCCGGGTGGGGAAGGACGATGTGATCCTGGTCTCGGGGGCGGGACCCATCGGGCTCAGTGTCATCAGCTTCCTGAAGGGGCGGGGAAAACGGCTCGTCGTCGCCGATCTCAGCGAGAAGAGACTCGCCTTCTGTCCCGAGATGCCGGGCGTCGACGCGACGATCCAGGTCGGGCCCGAGATTGACTTCGAGAAATCCCTGCGTGAGGCCTCGGGGGGAGGGCTGCCCGACCTGGTCTTCGACGCCACCGGCAGCCGAGCCTCGATGTTGTCGACCTTCACGCTCACGGCCCATGGCGGCCGGATCGTCTTTGTGGGACTCTTCCAGGGAGAGGTGGTCTTTGACGATCCGAATTTCCACCGTAGGGAACTCACCGTGATGTCGAGCCGGAACGCGACGTCTTCGGAGTTCGCCCAGGTGATCGCGGCGATGGAGAGCGGCGAGGTGGATACGGATCCGTGGATCACCCACCGGATTCCGTTCGGGGACGTGACCGCGCGGTTCGGGGAGGTCATCTCCGACCCGCTCCTGCGCAAGGCGGTGATCGAGATGTGAGGAATGCGTGAGAGCAATCCTCAGGCCTGGAGCAGGGCGGCAAAGGCTCCGTCGAATCCGTCCCTCCACGGAAGAGTGGTTCTGGTTTCGACGAGTTTGAGTCCCGAGGCCGCGACAACGTCCTCGTTTTCCACGCGATCAATGGAGCAGGTGCTGTAGACGATCCGGCCGCCCGGTTTGAGAAGCCTGGAGAGGGACTGCACGAGGGCGAGTTGCGGTTTTGCCTGGCGCTCGAAATCCCGCTCGTCGAGGCGCCACCGCACATCAACGCGCCGACGCATCACCCCGGTGTTCGAGCAGGGCGCGTCGATGAGGATGGCGTCGAAGGCGGGAAGGTCGGCACCCTCTCCGGAGCGGTTCCAGTCGACCTGTCGGATCGACGCCGGGGCGATGCCGAGACGCTCGAGATTCTCGCGCATCGAGTGGATCCGCGACTCGGAGGCGTCGGCGACATGGAGGTTGTTCGCGCTTCCCATCAGGGCGGCCAGAAGGGCGCTCTTTCCCCCGGGGGCGGCGCAGGCATCGAGGATGGTCTCGCCCGGTTTTGGATCAAGGAGACGGCAAGCCACGGAGGTGCTGGGATCCTGCACGTAAATGAATCCATCGCGCAGCCATTCCGCGTTCGGTGCTCCTTCGATCCGGAAGAAATCGGGCCAGGCTTCGCCGAGCAAAGAGGGTTCGATCTCCGACCTGACCCTCTCGAGGGCTTCCCGGTCGCGGGCGAGGGGATTCAATCTCGCGTAGACTGCGGGCGGTTCGTTGTTCCAACGGCAGAGCGCCTCCGTGGCCTCCGGACCGTATTGGGCGGTCCAGCGATCGATGAGAAAGGCGGGGTGGGAGCAACGGTCCTCGAGCGGCCACGATTCGATCTCGGCGAGGAGGGCCGCCTTCTCCCGTTGGGCGCTTCGCAGGATCGCATTGACGAGGGAGCGTTCGTGCTGACGTGCGAGGGAAACGGTCTCGTTGACCGCGGCATGTTCGGCAATGTCGGTTTTGAACAATTGATAGAGCCCGAGACGAAGCAGGTTCCGGGTCTGGTTCTTGATCGCGCCCCGGCGGAAACGCTCGATCAGTTCGTCGAGGAGATAGAAGTTTCGGATCACTCCGTAGAGAAGGTCCTGGGCGAGTCCGCGGTCCTGCGGAGAAAGGCGCATCCGCCTCGAGAGATGGTCGAGAATGTCGGCAGCGAAGCGGGAGGTATCCTCCCATTCGGTCAGGGCTTCCAAGGCGCAGCGGCGTGCGGGAGATTCACGGGACATGATATTTTTGGAGAGTGTTCGTCAGATTGTGAGGCAGCACAACCTCCAAGGGCCCCGGCTCGACCGATTCCCGGTCTCCTCCGGCGCGTGATTGCGTCTCAAGGGGAAGTTGGTATGGCCCCGGGGGCGGACTACTTTTTTCAATGCTCACCGTTTCCGGATCGGACTCTCCGCGCTCCTCATTCTGCGACGGATTTTCCCGACGCGACTTTCTCCGCATCGGCGGATTGGGAATGGGCGGGCTTGCCCTCCCGGAACTTCTCAAGGCGGAGCAGCTCTCCGGTATCCGGAATTCGAAGAAGTCCGTCATCATGATCTATATGGCCGGCGCCCCGCCGCACCAGGACATGTACGACTTGAAACTGGACGCACCTTCGGGAGTTCGCGGAGAGTTTCGTCCCATTCCGACCAATGTCGATGGACTGGAGATTTGCGAGTTGTTGCCCCGCCTCGCGAGGAACATGGACAAGTGCGTCCCGATTCGCTCGCTCTATGGCGCTCCGAACGGCAGCCATGACTCCTTCATGTGTTACACGGGTAAGGTGGGTTCGACGCTCGACATGTCCGGTCAGCCCCCGGGCGGGTGGCCTTCGATTGGAGCAGTGATGTCGAAATTGATGGGACCCTCTCGACCCCACGTTCCGCCCTTTGTCGGTCTCGCGCCAAAGGCCGGTCACCCACCCTATGGTTCCTCGGGCAAGCCGGGCTACCTGGGTTTTGCTCATGGTCCCTTCAAACCCTCGGGGCCGAGTCAGAAGGATCTTGTGCTCGACCAGCTCACACCGACCCGGCTCGATGAACGGCGCGGGCTGCTTGCCTCCTTCGATCAGTTCCGTCGCGACGCCGATGCGAGTGGCCTGATGGAGGGGCTGGACGAATTTCACGAGCAGGCTTTCGGAATGCTCACTTCCAGCGAACTGGCCGTGGCTCTGGATCTCGAGCGGGAGAGCCCGAAGGTGCGCGAGCGCTACGGGAAGGGAGACCCGAAGAATGTCGGAGACGGAGCGCCCCGCAATCTCGAGCATTTCCTCCTCGCCCGGCGCCTCGTCGAGGCGGGGGTTCGTTGCGTCACCCTCAATTTCGGGCGCTGGGACTTCCACAGCGAGAACTTTTCGGGGATGCGCTCTCACGCGCCCCTTTTCGACCAGGGCTTGAGCGCGCTCATCGAGGATCTCCACGAACGGGGCATGGCAGACGACGTCCTCGTCGTCGCGTGGGGGGAATTCGGCCGCACTCCGATGATCAACAAGGATGCGGGAAGAGACCACTGGCCGCGTGTCGGGGGCGCCCTTCTCTCGGGAGGGGGCCTCAAGACGGGGCAGGTGATCGGGGCAACCGATCGTCTGGGCGGGGAGATCGCCGATCGCGGGGTTCACTTCGGCGAGGTCTTCGCCACGATCTACCATCAGCTCGGCATCAATGCGAACGAGGTCACCCTAGAGGACCTTTCCGGGCGGCCGCACTATCTGGTCGACGGCTACAAGCCGATGCCGGAGTTGATCTGATCGGGAGTGGGGCGATCGGATGGTTGCCGGCTAGTTTCCGGCCAGGGCCGAGAGGCGTGCGCGCAGATGCTTCGCGGCGTCGCCGTCGAGAATGAGGCTGTTGGCGAGGCTGTTGCCGAAGTTGGTGAAGTCCTTGTAGGTCCAGACAACTTCCTTGTCCTTCGTGATCTCGATGATCTGCGGGTTGTCGGGACCGGCGTGGCAGTTGCCGAAGCGGAGGTTTCCGTTCGCGAGTTCCTCGACGGTGGTGACCCACGCGAGGGTGATGCCCGGCAGGTCATTTTGTTCGACCTTCCACACGATCTCCTTTCCCGGCGTCACCTCGAGGAGGCTGTGGCCGTTTCCGGTGGCGACGAGGGTGTTGCCGCTTTTCAGACGGATCGCGGTGAAACACTTGCCGCCGAAGGCCTCGGGACCATGGCCGCCGGCTGGTTGTTTTCCGAAGAGGGGAACCGGGTATTCCCAGACGACCTTGCCGGAAGCGTCATACTCCTTCACGACCTGGTCTGCCTCGTGGGCGACGAGGTAATGCCCGTTGCCGAGACGGCGGACGAGGCGCGTGTCGGAATGGGCGTTGGGACTGGAAACGATAAGGGGCAGTTTTTTGACGATGGTTTTGTCAGGTGATACTTCCAGAATGCGCCCGGGACCCGACTCGACAATCATCGTGTTGCCGTTGTCGAAACGCTGGTAGGCATGGATCTCGACCTTGCCGTCTCCTTCCTCGCGGTTGGTCTTCGTGGCATCGTATTCCCACACGATTTCCTTGGCGAGATTCACTTCGATGACGCGTGGCCATCCATCCTGGGTGAGGAAGTTGCCGTTGGGGAGGAGATGGAGATCGTGAACCGCCCCGAGGGGACGGTGCCAGAGAAGTTGGTTGTGGTTGCCGGGATCGACGATGGCGAGGCCCTTGCCAGCCTCGGCTCCGATGACCAGCCTCTCGGGTGGAGCGGCCTCGAGAAAACCCGGGAGGAGCAGTGAGGCGACGAAGACGGCGGGAAGGGCAAGGATGCGTTTCATGATTCGGGGGATTCAAGTTCGGAAGGGTGAACTGGCCAGAGCTTGGCGACGGTTTCCGTGCGCAGCCAGCCTCGAAGTTCGCCCGGAATTTCGGCGTAGGTCCATGCCCCGGCCTGCTGGAGCAGCCGGATCTCCGATCCGGGAGGCAGGGTCACGACTTCCTTCGCATCTGGCGATGGCGCCGTGAGGGCACTGGCGGAATCCGAGATCACCGTCGCAAGGTTGTCCACCGTCAATCGGTTCTCGCGATAGCGGTCTGCCCTCCAGGCCACGACCGCCAGCATGAGCATCACGATCGAGAGGGTGACGAGAGCGGAGCGGTTGGGTTTCAGGCGGGGAATGGAAAAGGCCGCCACGGTCGCCAGCGCGGCAATCCAGAGAGCAAGGGAGCGGATCCAGAGGAAGGCGCTCGCATTGATGCTCGAGAGAAACCGTTCGAGGCCGTTCCCGGCGAACTCGAAAAAGGCGAGGTGGGTACGGAGAAAGGAAAGACTCTGGGTAGGCTCCGGCATGCCGGGATCGAGATAGAGGGCACGACGCATCCAGAGAACCGCTTCACCTTCATTCCCAAGTCGATGTTGAGCCGCCCCGAGATTGTAGAAGAGTTCCGGGGAGAGCTTCCCTGATTCCGCGAGTTGCCGGTAGGCCTTCGCCGCTCCTGTGAAATCGCCGTTTTCGAAGAGTTGATTGGCCGAGGAAAAGTTCGACTCGTCGTCGGCGAGAAGGGGGCCGGCGAGAAGGCAAAGACTGACAAAAACTGGAAAGATTCGCGACATGTGAGGACTGGCTCCGGTCTCAGCGGACCGGGAGACGGCGGATCAGGGAGAGGAATTCCTCCGCCTCGGAGGCGGAGATCGGGACATCGGGTTGGGATTGGCCACTGTAGAGGGCGGCGTCACAGCGCTCGGAGATTCTCGTGACCGCTTCGAGAACGGGGCTTGGGGCATCGGGATGCTCCCGTGTCCATGCCGCCAGGGCAGCGTTGATGCTGCGGAGAAACTCGCGTCGCGGTGAGCCGGGACGGGGAAGTTGTTTCACCTGCCTCGCAAAGGGAAGTTCCTCGACCGGCTGCAGGCTTTCATGGAGGCGGCGCCATGCCAACCATCGTATCACCCCGAAGGCGGCGAGTGTGGAGAACGCGATCGAAAAGACGATCTGAACGCCCCAGAAGAGAGCGCCGGGTTTCCCGCTTGGCGCGGCAGCGAGCCAGCGCGCCGGACCGGTGCGGATGTGGAGAATGTCTTCGAATCTAGGCTCGGGGCGTTTGGCGGGAGCGGCGGGAGACGAAAGCGCCGACGAGCCGTCGGCGGGAAACGGAGCCGTCGGCTCTGCTGACGGTGAGGCGCTGCCGGTCATGCTGATCGGGAAGGGGCCCGCCTTGAGGGTGACGTAGCTCTCTTTGGCCGGGTCGAAGTAGCTCAACTGGAATTCCGGGATCTTGTCCGTGCGGGCTTCGGGGATGAGGACTTGGGAAAAGCGGATCGTGCCGGTGCGGAAACCGTCGGAATCCTCGTCGTCATTGAGTTTCTTGTTAGGCTCGTAGGTCCTCCAGATGCCGGTCTGGGGAATGGCGAAAACCGGTGCCCCCATGGTCCGGAGATTGCCGATACCGGTGACTTCGAACTCCATGGAGACGGGGTCGCCGATGCCCAGTGTCGTCAAGGAGGGGGTTCCGCTGAGCTGGAAGTCCCCGACTCCGCCGGTGAAGCTGGCTGGGGCTCCGTCGGGCAGGGGTTTGACGGTGAGATTCAGCGTGTTGGTCGCCATTTCCCTGGTGGCGGTGCGCTGGAAGAAGGAGGACAGCCCGAAGCCGCCGGGATCCGAATCGACCGACCTCACCACGATCTGTGCCGGGCCGAGGCGGTGTGAACCCGCCTTCAGCGCAAAGAGATGGGAGGGGATGACCGCCGACGAATAGTAGGTGTGGCCGACTTCCGCTCCATCCGTCCGCACGTCTCGGAAACCCCGGAAAATGAAGCTCTCGTTCTCGAGCTTGGCGGTGACGACATCGTGGATCGAGTTTCGGCCGCGCACATAGGCGGTGAGGGTGAATGGAACGAGTTCGTTGACGTAAAACGTGTCGCGGGTGAGCTCTAACTTTCCGAAAAAGGGTTTGGTGGCATCGAGAGCGGATTCCGGATCGCTGTTCTCGACCAGGGTGATGACGATCGGACGCGTCTTGGCGACACTTTCCCCGCCCCGTTGCGAGAGGCGGATCTCGAATTCGGGGATGGTGAAGGTGCCGGGGTCGTCACCGCGGAATCGGTAAAAGTAGGTCGTCTCGACCGACTGGCGGCCGTTGACGATGTTGATCGAGGACTGCTGCCCCGAGAACGTGACGTCGAGTCCCTGTGTCTCGATCCGTTCGGGCATGCTCGCCTCTGCGTTGCGTACCTTGATGAAAAGCTGTCCGATCTCCCCGACCGCGATGCGGTCGCGGAGGACGTTGACGGTGACGGAGTCGTCGGTGGGAACTTGCGGGTCAACGGTCTGGGCGGAAGCCAGGGGCGCACACTGGGCGATGAGGAAAAGGAAAATGACGGAGAAAAACCGCATTGAAAAGGGACAGATTACCAGTTTTTGAATTTCTCTCCCCGCGAGGGAGCCAGCAAGGGACGAACTTCGGTCTCGTCGGCGAGGGCATCGAGAAGCTGTCGGGCCTCGGTGGGAGCGTAACCGGTTTCCGGGTTCTTCTGCAGTTCGGCCGACCTGGCAGGATTGCCCTGGTTGGGGGAGCCTTGGGGTTGGGCCTGGTTGGGGTTGGCCTCGAGCTTTCCGTCGGAAGGTTTCTCCTGGGATTCCTGGGGCATCTCCGACGGATCGGGCTGCGGCTGCTGGCCGGAGGAATTCTCCTTTTTCTGGTCCTTGCCGGAATCCTTCGATTCCTGAGGCTGATCCGACGGGTTGTTTTCCGGGTTCGGATTCTGGTCGTCGGATTGCGGATCCTTGCCGTCTTTTCCGGGTTCCTTCTGCGGGTCCTGATTTCCTTCAGAGGGATCCTTTGATGACGGGTTTTTGTCCTGGTTCTGATCCTGCTGGTCCTTTTGATCCTGCTTGTTCTGATCCTGCTGGTCTTTCTGAT
>JAGRPC010000104.1 GCA_020439925.1 Verrucomicrobiia bacterium
GCGGCATCGACGCCCTGGGCGATGTCGGGCGACTGCTGGCCGAGGGCGTTGATGAAAAAGAAGTTCGCGGCATTGAACTTGCAGTCGTCATTGGTGTAGCCGATCTCCTCGATGGCCGCCTTGACGACCTCACGGTAGTCGAACTTCGCGGCGGTGGTGATTTCGCCGCCGAGGACGACGAGGTTGTCCTTCACCATGGTCTCGCAGGCGACGCGGGACTTCACATCCTGCCCGAAGCAGGCGTCGACGATGGAGTCGGAGATGGTGTCGCACACCTTGTCGGGGTGACCTTCGGTGACGGACTCGGACGAGAAAATGTAGGAGTTGGCCATGATGTATTTACAAATCTTGATTGCTTGATACCATAGGCACACCGGCCATGTCGTCAATCCTGAAATCGCTGCGCCTCATCGCAGATCCAACCCGCTTGCGGATCCTCGGCCTGCTGCGGCGCGAAGATTTGTCGGTAGTGGAGCTCCAGGAGGTGCTCGGCATGGGCCAGTCGCGCATTTCCTCACAGCTGTCGCAGTTGCGTCAGGCCAAGCTGGTGACCGACCGACGCTCCGGGAAAAACATCATCTACGCCTTCGGCAACGACGAGGCGCCCCTCGACGAGCGCCTCGTTGCGACCCTCGATCTCGCCGCCGCCGAGGTGCCCGAGGCGACCGACGATGCCGCAGCGTTGGAGCTGATGCTCTCCAAGCGCCGCGACAAAGCCCGCGCCTATTTCGACGCCCTCGCGGGAAAATTCGGCCGCACCTACTGTCCCGGACGATCCTGGAAGGCGCTTGGCGAGTCGCTCCTGAAACTGATGCCGCCGCTGGTGATCGCGGATCTCGGCGCGGGTGAGGGCACCCTGTCCCAGTTGCTTGCCCAGCGCGCGGAGAAGGTCATCGCCGTCGACAACTCGGAGAAAATGGTCGAGTTCGGCACCAGGGTCGCCCGCGAGAACGGTTACCAGAATCTCGAATACCGGCTCGGCGGCATCGAGGATCCACCGATAGCCGAGGCCTCGGTCGATCTCGCGTTCCTGAGCCAGTCGCTCCACCACGCGGTGCGCCCGGAGACGGCGATCGCGGCGGCTTACCGGATCTTGAAGCCTGGAGGGCGCCTCATCGTCCTCGACCTGCTGAAGCACCAGTTCGAGGACGCCCGCGAACTTTATGCCGACCTGTGGCTGGGCTTCTCCGAACTCGACCTGTCCCGCTTCCTGAAAGGCGCGGGTTTTGCGGACATCGAGGTTTCCGTGGTCGATCGCGAATCCGAGCCGCCCTTTTTCCAGACCCTGCTCGCGATGGGGATGAAAGGAAAACGTTGAAGGGAAGACCGGTCTCCGATCCGAGGCCGATTGAATCTTTGGGTCGAGATTAATTCCAAGAGGATCTTGACCGCTCTGTCTGATCCGCCTCCCGGACAGGACCTGCCAACGAGAGCGACAGACCAACGACGCTTGCACCAGCAGCCGAGCAGGCCAAGCACGAGTCACGGTCTATCAAACAAAGAATTTCCAATTTTTGGTTAGACTCCACGCAGCGAATTTCTGAAACTGAGAATCTGGATTCGCGCGCCCGTTTATCGGGAAACTGCGGATCCTTCGATGTGAGAAAAACTCTGATCGCTCGTTATGAAACCATACCAAATCAAGAAACTGACGACGCTTGCCCTCGGGTTTGCGTTGTTTGTCGGCGCTGCCTTCGGGCAGGAGAAAAAACCCAACATCCTCGTCATCTGGGGAGACGACATCGGTACCTGGAACATCAGCCACAACAACCGCGGCATGATGGGTTACCGGACGCCAAACATCGACCGGATCGCCGCCGAGGGCGTTTCCTTCACCGATTACTACGGCCAGCAGAGTTGCACCGCTGGCCGTGCCGCCTTCATCAACGGAAGCGTGCCGGTCCGCTCCGGCATGACCAAAGTCGGGATGCCCGCCGCCAAGGAAGGCTGGCAAAAGAGCGACGTCACCATGGCCACCGTCCTGAAGAGCCAAGGATACACCACCGGCCAGTTCGGCAAGAACCACCAAGGCGACCGCGACGAGCATCTTCCAACGATGCACGGCTTCGATGAATTCCTCGGAAACCTCTACCACCTCAACGCCGAGGAAGAACCCGAGAACCGCGATTACCCCGGCGACATGGTGCTCGCCAACGGCAAGACCTTCCGCGAGACCTTCGGTCCCCGCGGCGTGCTCAAGTGCAAGGCCGATGGCAAGGGGGGCCAGACCATCGAAGACACCGGTCCGCTCACCAAGAAACGCATGGAAACGATCGACGAGGAAACCGTCGCCGCCGCCAAGGAGTTCATCGAGCGCCGGCACAAGTCGGGCGAACCCTTCTTCTGCTGGTGGAACGCCACCCGCATGCACTTCCGCACCCATGTGAAGGAAGCGAACAAGGGCATCAGCGGCCCCAGCGGGGACGAATACCACGATGGCATGGTCGAGCACGACAACATGGTCGGTGAACTGCTCAAGCAACTCGACGAACTCGGCATCGCCGACAACACAATCGTCCTCTACTCCACCGACAACGGTCCTCATTACAACACCTGGCCCGACGCCGGCACGACTCCCTTCCACGGCGAGAAGAATTCGAACTGGGAAGGCGCCTTCCGCGTGCCCGCCTTCGCCCGCTGGCCCGGCCACTTCCCCGCCGGCACCACGCTGAACGGCATCGTCTCCCACGAGGACTGGCTGCCCACCTTCGCCGCCGCCGCCGGCGCCCCCGACATCAAGGACAAGCTCAAGGCCGGAGTCGAACTGAACGGCCGCAGCTACAAGAACTACATCGACGGCTACAACCAACTCGACTACCTCTCCGGAAAGGCGACGGAATCCCCTCGCAAAGAATTTGTCTACACCGACGACGGCGGCAACGTGGTTTGCATCCGTGTCGGAGACTGGAAGGCGGTCTACGCCGAGAACCGGGCCGACCGCCTCCAGATCTGGAAGGAACCTTTCGTGCAACTGCGTGCGCCCGACCTCTACAACCTCCGCCGCGATCCCTTCGAGAAGGCAAAGATCGGAGCAAACACTTACGAGGACTGGTACATCGACCGCGCCTACCTGCTCGGGCCCATGCAGGTCGTCGCGAGCAAGTTCCTCATGACGCTCAAGGATTTCCCTCCCAGCCAGACCCCCGGCGACTGGAGCCTTCACTCCCTTGAAGCGCAGATCAAGGCCATGACCACCGGCGGTAACTGATCACCCCATCTGGAGAGGGGCGCGTGACCGACGCGCCCCTCTCTTCGCCTTCCCGAATCCATCCCCATGAAATCCGCCTCCTCGTTCGTTCTGCTCGCAACCGCCTTCCAGTTGCCCGCGACCGCCGCCGACCCGCTCCCCTCCTGACCACGAACCCCGCAGTTGCCGATGACGATCTGGCCAAGCAACTCGCAAATCCCGTCTCCAGCCTGATCAGCGTCCCCTTCCAGTCGAATTGGGACTTCGGGATCGGGTCGTTCGACGCCTCGAAATACACCCTCAACATCCAGCCCGTCGTGCCGATGTCGCTCGACGAGGAGTGGAACCTGATCGTGCGCACCATCGTGCCCCTGATCGACGCCGAATCTCCGGCCCCGGGGATTCCCGACGCCTCGGGTCTCGGCGACATCGTGCAGAGCTTTTTCTTTTCGCCGGTCGATCCGGTGAACGGCTGGATCGTCGGAGCCGGCCCCGCCTTCCTCTACTCCTCCGCGAGCGAAGACCTCCTCGGCTCCGGCCAATGGGGCGCGGGTCCGACCGCCGTCGCCCTGAAACAGGAGGGCCCATGGACCTACGGCGCCCTCTTCAACCACCTCGCCTCGTTCGCCGGCGACGAAACAAGAACCGCCGTGAACGCCACCTTCGTGCAGCCCTTCGTCAGCTTCATTACCCCGGCAAAGACGACCTACACCCTGAACTCCGAATCCACCTACGACTGGGAACGTGATCAATGGCTCGTCCCCGTGAACGCCATGGTCTCCCAACTCGTCACCTTCGGAGGTCAGCCGGTCCAGTTCTCCCTCGGTGCGCGATACTACGTCGAGGGTCCGGCGGGTGGACCCGAATGGGGTATCCGGGCCGCAGTGACCCTTCTCTTTCCGCGATGAGGCGTCGCAGCCGGTGAACCGGAGCATCCCTCCCCAGACTCGATCGGCATCGATTGCGCCCTTGCCCTTTGGCGCTTTCCTTGGCTAACTAGCGGCCATCATGAAGCGATTCTCCCCGATTCTCTCTTTCGCCGCGGCTATCGTTGCGGCGCTTCCCTCCGCGAAGCTACGCGCCCACGAGTCCGCCGCGGAGATGGCCGAAGCCGCGAAGGTCCTCCTCGCGAGCCTAACGGACGATCAGAAGGCGAAGATGCTCTACCAGCTCACCGACGAAGAGCGGGAAAACTGGCATTTCATCCCGAAGCCCTTCGAAGGCGAGGGCATGCGCGGCGGCCTCACCCTGAAGGACATGCGCCCCGACCAGCGCCACCTCGCCTACGCCCTTCTCAGCACCGCCCTGAGCCATCGCGGATTCACTACCGCCCTCGAGATCATGAGCCTCGAGCAGGTGCTCTGGGAACTGGAAAACCAGTCACCCAAGCGGGACACGCTCATGTATTATCTCTCCATTTTCGGCGAACCCGGCTCGAAAGCCTGGGGATGGCGTTGGGAGGGGCACCACCTTTCACAGAATTTCACCATCGCTGACGGCAAGGTCGCCGGCGTGACTCCGAATTTCTTCGCCTCGAATCCGGGTGAAGTGCGCGAAGGTTCCCGCGCCGGACTGCGGGTTCTCGCGAGGGAAGAAGATGTCGCCCGCCGCCTCGTGCAATCGCTCGACGAGGGGCAGAAGTCCAAAGCCGTCACGGCCAGTGAAGCACCCAAAGATATCCTCACTGCCGCCGAGAAAAAGGTTGGCCCGATCGGCGGCGAGGGAATCGCCTTTTCCTCCCTGAATCCAGACCAACAGAAAAACCTCAGGGAACTCATGGAGGTCTACCTGCGGCGGGTCAAACCCGATGTCGCCGACGATGAACTGGCAACGATCGAGAAGGCAGGTCTCGAGAAAATCGTCTTCGCCTGGCTCGGCGGGATCGAAAAGGGCCAGCCACACTACTACCGGGTTCAGGGGCCGACCTTTCTCCTCGAGTATGCAAACACCCAGAACGGGGCGAACCACGTCCACGCCGTCTGGCGCGACTACGACGGTGATTTTGGCCGGGACCTGCTCCGCGAGCACTACCAGGCCCATCACCAGGCCGAGTGACGTCGGTCGGCGGGGTGGAGGCTGGTGAGACCGGCACCGCTCCAAACGAACCGGCCCTCGATTACGCACCCAAGTTTCCGGGTATCCCCGAACGACCCGGTCGGGAGTCTGTCTCCCAAGCCGCGCGGGCCGCACGGGGCACTACCCGTGGAACACAGCGCCAATCCTTCGCCACCATTGCCGGCAGCACGAGGAACCCATCTGGAACGGCAGGCCCACCCCAATCACAGATACTTCGCCATCGACCGAAGCATCGCCTCGGCGAGGTCGGGATACCTCCCGAAGAGCTGGTGGAGAGACTGATGGGAGACGGAGAGGCAGCGCGAAGGCGCTGCGGTTTTCACGGTGGCGGTCGCGGGCACCAGTGAAACCGCGCTGATCTGCCCGACCACCTCCCCGGGACGCGAGACTCGGTTGGCCAGCTCGGCATCGATGAGAATTTCGAATTCACCGTCGACCAGAATCCAGATCTGGGGACTCGTCTCCCCCTGTCGGATGATCTCCGTGCCGACGGCGGTCTCGCGAACCACTCCGGATCGAACGAGTTCCGCCAGTGCTTCGTCGCCAACCCTGGCGAAATCGGGACTCTCCCTGAGAACGGTAGTCAGTTCGGTTTCGTTCATGTGCGGGATCCTTCTAACACCTTCCCAAGAGGGGATTCAATCCGCATTTTTCCAAGGTCCCTGTTCGCGCGCGACGGAAACCCGGCGTATCCTTCCGACCGCACCAAGCTCCGGCCACGCCATGTCCCCCGAACCTCCTCCCTCCACGGAGAACGAAGCCATCGAAATCCGCTGCTATTTCGTGCGGGAGAGGAACGCCTTGCTCGTCCGCGGCGATTTCGCCCCGCTCTTCACCGACTTTTACCTTCACCTCATGGAGCACGGAATCCGCTACTCCAGGGAACAGGACACCCTCCTGAAGGATGGTCTCGCCGCCCTCACCCTTCATCTCGCTTCACGCCCCTGGAACGAGGCGATCGCCTGGACCCTAAGCTGGCAGGATCCGCAGCAGAATGTCTTCATCACCGGAAGCAACCGGGCCGGCAACATCGTGGGACGCCTGTTCACCGAGGATGTCCGCGAGCGCGACCGCAATCTTTTCATCTCCCAGGTCAGTATCTCCGGACAGGAACCGCGCCAGAGCATCATCGAGGCGGAAACCCTCTCCTTCTTTCCCCTCGCCGAGTCTTATTACCGGCAAAGCGAGCAACGTTCCGGCCGCTATTTCCATCAAGGCGACGACGAGTTTGTCCTCATCACCGCGCAACCGGATTGCGATCTCGAATGGCTCCTGTCGCTCGACGAGGAAGCGATCCGGAACCTCGACCAGCAGGAGACCCTCAGCTTGCTGGAGACGAGACACTACCGCTTCGACTGCGGTTGCGGCCCCGAAAGAATCTATCCCATCATCGCGGGCATGACCGAAGAAGCCATCGCGTCGGTCTTCGATGGCGCCGAAGTGATCTCGGCGGGCTGTCCGCGATGCGGGGCGCGCTACGCGATCACCGCCGAAGCACTTGAAGCCTACCGCAGGGACCAGACCAGATGAAATCGGCGAAAAAAGACGAAGCTTATCGGCGGGAACAGGAGCTTGCCTGGATCGGAGACACCATCCTCGACCTCTTCGCCCGAACCTGGATCCTGCAGGAGAAAGGCGCCGTTTGCGGCGAGACCCAGCGCCGCATGACCTCCAACCAGTTCCTCGCCTGCCTGGGCAATCCAACCTCGGTCGAGGCAAAGATCGGTCGGCTTTACCGAGAAGAAGGCATGCAGGCCGCCTTCGCCTGGATCGAGGCGGAATTGCTCCCTCTTTTTAAAAAGCAGGAGAAGAAACGGGGTTGATAGTAAGTTTTTCTAAAAAAATCCCCGTTTTACTAATGGCAGACGTCCCCGTATCGTTTCAGACGAGCCTGCCAGGCCCCCATTTGCAAAGCTATCTATGAAGCAACGACCGAACCGCAGCGGGATCTTCTTTTCTTCGCTGGCCCGACAGGCATCCCGCCTTCTCCCTCTCCTCTTCGTCACAGGCACCACCCTTCTGCTTTCCTCCTGCACCACCACGGGAACGACCGGATCCGGCGGCATCGACGGGAGCGGCTCCGTCGCAGGCAGTCTCACTCCCTCGCAGATCAATCACCCCATGGTGAAGGCTCGCGATGCCCAGATCGCGGCGGAGCCTCCCGGCAACTACTACATCGGACGGCGCTGGTGGACCGACGGGACACGCTTCTGGGGATACCTCCGCGAACCGGGTAAACCCTGGTCGACCGCCAAGCTCGTCATCATGAACGAGAGCATCATGAAGCAGCCCGACCGAGTTCCCGAAGAAGGTACCGCCCAGGTGCACGGTTTCGACCACAACTACGAGTACCGCATCTGGGGCAGCTACACAGGGCGCAAGATCTACGACCCGAACTCAAATTTCGTCATTCCCGAATTCCGACTCTCCAAGTACGAACTCATCAGCCAGAATCCCGGCTTCCTGTTCCATCCCGGCGAGAAATACAATCCTCGCCACCTTCCCGAGATTCACCCGCCCTTCCCGGCAGGCACTTGATGGAAGGGGTCCGACCGGACCGGGTGGATTCACCGAGGTGACCCTCTTGAGTCCCGCCAGACGCACTCCGTGAACCGCACCCTTGTCCTTCTGATCGAAGACGAACCGGCCATCGCCGAAACGGTGGTCTATGCGCTGGAATCAGCGGGTTTCGACGCGATTCATGCCGGCACCGGCCGAGAGGGTCTGGATCTGTTCCGCTCGCGCGCCCCCGGATTCGTGATCCTCGACGTGGGACTGCCCGACCTCACCGGATTCGAGGTCTGCCGCGAGATGCGCCGCGACTCGGAGGTGCCGGTGCTGTTTCTCACCGCCCGCGACGGGGAGATCGACCGGGTCGTGGGGCTCGAACTCGGAGCAGACGATTATGTTGTCAAACCCTTCAGCCCGCGTGAACTCACCGCCCGGATCGGGGCCATCCTCCGGCGGAGCAGGCGCACGGAATCCTCCCTGACGGGCAACTCTCCGGAATCCGAGAAAGTCGTCACGCGCGGACGCCTCGAACTGCTCCCCGAACGCTACCAGGCAAGGATCGACGGGATCGACCTTGGCCTCTCCAGGTACGAGTTTGGAATGCTGAAAGTCTTCATGAATCATCCGGGCCGTGTTTATACCCGCGACCAGCTCATGGACCAGGTCTGGGACGAACCCGAGGCGGCGCTCGACCGCACCGTCGACGCCCACATCAAGACTCTGCGGAAAAAGATGCATGCCGTCGACTCCGCTTTCGATCCGGTAAAGACGCACCGGGGGATCGGCTACAGCTTCGACCCGGAGCTCTGAACGACGATGAGGATTACCCTGCTCATGGTCGCCGGCTTTCTCGTGATCGCGGGAGCGGGCTTCTATATCCTCATGCGCACGATCAGCGAGGATATCGGACGTCAGTATTCGCAGGCCTCCGAGGAACCACTCGTGGACTTTGCCCATCTCTTTGCCAGCCTCCTCGAACGCGACGTGCGAGACGGGAAGATCGACATTGCCCGCTTCCGCGAAAGCTTCGACGCCGCCTACCGGCGCGAGTTCCTCGCAAGGATCTATCAACTCGAAAAGTCGAAGATCCACACGCAGGTCTACATTGCCGACGAAAACGGCACCGTCATTTTCGATTCCGACGGCGGTCGACGCGAGGGCCAGGATTACTCTAGATACAACGACGTCTTTCTCGCGCGAAAGGGCGAATACGGTGTCCGCGCCTCGCGCGAGGATCCCGATGACTCCCGTTCGACCGTTTTCTACATCGCCGCTCCGGTGATGCACGAAGGAAAGATGATCGGGACGCTCACGGTTTCACGCCCGGAGAAAGCGATGGCCCCCTTCGCCGAGGAATCGAAGGAGCTGGTGATCCGCTCGAGCATCCGCACGGGGGTGCTCGTGTTTCTGTTTGCGGCGCTCTGGGCCTACCTTGTCCTCCATCCCATCCGCAGCCTCACTCGTCACGCCCTCGCCATCGCGGGAGGACGACAGACAACGGTTCCGGAAACCGGTATCGCCGAACTGCGGGCATTGAGCCGCGCCCTCGAGAAGATGCGCGCCGAGCTCGAAGGCCGGCACTATGTCGAGAACTACGTGCGTGCCCTCACCCACGAATTGAAAAGTCCCCTCGCCGCCATCCGGGGGGCCGCCGAGCTCATCGACGAGCACATGCCCGAGGAGAAACGCCGACGCTTCCTCGACCTCATCCTCGCGGAAACGACACGCAGCGAGGATACCGTGCGACGCCTTGTCCAGCTTGCGGCGATCGAGAGCCTCACGGGATTGTCCGCACGCGAGACCTTCGACCTCGCCCGTCTCGTGGAAGAGGAAACCGCCGCCCTTTCCCCGGCCGCCGAAACCAAGGGCGTGAAGGTCGTCGTGTCGGGCGGAGCCGAACCCCTCAACCTCACCGGCGACCCCCTCATGACACGCATCGCGGTGCGCAACGTCCTCAACAACGCGATCGATTTCTCCCCGGCCGACGGTCGCGTCGAGGTGGAGCTCGCAAGCCCGGCACCCGGCGTCGCGGAATTGAGCGTCCTCGACGAAGGCCCCGGACTGCCGGACTACGCGAAGGACCGCGTCTTCGACCGCTTCTATTCCCTGAAAAACGAGGTCACCGGACGCAAGGGCTCGGGTCTCGGCCTCAGCTTCGTGAAGGCCACGATGGACCTGCACGGCGGCTCGGCGACCCTGGAAAACCGCGAAGGTGGAGGGGCCGCGGCAAGGCTGCGGTTCGGGTAAGATCCCGCATTAGTCTCCTTCCGTTACGAAGTTCGTCAGACCTTCGCACTCCTACCCGCCCCTTTCTCCCAAAAAATCTTTCCCTCCCGGATTGCCACACCTTCTCGGCAATCAGGGCAACTCGAGACTCGAGACTCGAGACTGAGACGAGCGCTCCCTCCGAAGGTCTCGGGGTCCGAAGGCGTTTCGTTGGCGGATCAAGAGGTTGGAGGACACCGGGGAAGAAAACATTCCAGAAGTGTTCAGTTGGTCATTTTTTCGGAGAAAATCCGAGATTTCCGGTTTGTAAATTTATTTCTTTCTATAATTTCCATAAAATGATAAAGGTGGAACCTCAACACGGAAACACCTACTCGAAACAGCAATGACCTTGAAACTCGTCGTCAAATCGGAGGAAGATTGTGGACCCGAAGAACTGCTTCTCAGCGAAAGCTCCTATGGCATCGGGCGCCTGCACGACAACGATTTGAGCATCCAGAATGATTGTGTCTCGGGATACCACGCCGAACTCAAGCGGACTCCCGACGGAGGTTACACAATCAACGATCTCAAATCGACCAACGGCACTTTTCTCAACGGGAATCGGGTGACCTCCCCGGAAAAAGTAAAGCCCGGCGATCATTTGAAGCTCGGGAATCTGCTGATCACGGTCGAAGAACACATTGAGTTTGTTGCCCAGACGGAGAACGAATCCTTTCCCGGGGCCTTCCCTTCCAAAGTCGTTTCGCTGAAGGATATATTCGGCTTCGCATGTGGGGAGAACTTCAACACCTATCCCATCTCACCCATCAGAACTCCACCGGCTATGGGAAATGGCAGCGAGGTCCCCAGGCAACCTGTCAGGATGGAAGAACCCGTTCAAGGAACTGGAATGGAAGCGCAGCAAGCCGAACGCGCTCAACAACTCGAGCGCGCCAGGGAAGCCGAACGGGCCC
>JAGRPC010000105.1 GCA_020439925.1 Verrucomicrobiia bacterium
GGCGGCCACCGCGTGCCCCTGATTGTGCGTTGGCCGGGACGGGTCGAACCCGGCTCAATCTCGGACCAAACCGTCTGTCTTACCGATGTGATGGCCACCCTCGCCGCGATCAATGGTTTCGCGTTGCCCCGCGATGCGGCGGAGGACAGTTTCAACCTGCTTCCGGTTCTGGAGGGCAAAACCACGGCACCGGTCCGCCCCTACCTGCTGACCCAGGCGTTTGCGGGAGCGAAAACGCTCTCGATCCGGAAAGGCGACTGGAAGTATCTCGATCACCAAGGATCGGGCGGGAACCGCTACGATTCCGACGGGTTGAGGCCATTTGCCCTGTCGGAAACCCATCCCGAGGCTCCCGGTCAACTCTACGATCTCGCGAACGATCCTGGCGAAACCACGAACCGATTTTTCGAGATGCCTGAACTCGTGAAGGAACTCCGCGACCTCCTCGAACAATCCAAGACTTCCGGTCGCAGCCGTCCATGAAACGGTTCGCCTCTGATTCACTCCCGCTCACATGCTTTCTCTCGCCGCCGCTCCCATGACCGCCGATGAGGAAGTGAGCCGGAACGATCCTGCCACACTCGATCTCGACCGCATCTTTTCCGCGGGCGAGTTCAAGGAGCGCCGCCTCGGCTTCCTCCGATGGAGCCGACACTCGCCGTCTTACTTCACCCTCGAGGAGGCGCGGGGCGATCACAAGGGAGAGAATCTCGTCCGGGTCGACGCCGCCACCGGCGCAACAGAAGTCGTCGTGCCTGCCGCCGCCTTCGTTCCATCGGGTGCAAGCGAAGCCTTGAAGATCGATTCCTTCAAATTCTCCGAAGACGAATCGCGCGTTCTGATCTACACGAACAGCCAACGGGTCTGGCGGCAGAAGACGCGGGGCGACTATTGGGTGCTCGAGGTCGGCAGACCCGGATCCCTGCGGCAATTGGGCGGAGATGCGGAGCCCGCCACGCTGATGTTCGCGAAGTTCTCCCCCGATGGCACGCGGGTGGCCTACGTCCGTGAAAACAACCTTCATGTGCAGGAACTCGACGGGATGAAGATCACCGCCGTGACCAACGATCGCTCGGCAAACCTCATCAACGGCACCTCCGACTGGGTCAACGAGGAGGAACTCCACATCCGCGACGCCTTCCGGTGGAGCCCCGATGGCTCGTCGATCCTGTTCTGGCAGTTCGACACCAGCGGCGTAGGGCAATTTCATCTCATCAACAACACCGACGGGAGCTACCCGCAGATCACGTCCTTTCCCTACCCCAAGGTCGGCGAAACCAATTCCGCGACCCGGCTCGGGGTGGTCGGTGCCGGAGGCGGCGAAGTGCTCTGGCTCGATCTGCCGGGCGATCCGCGGGAACACTACCTTCCACGTGCGGAATGGTCTCCCGACGGGAAGCACATTCTCGTGCAACAACTCAATCGTCTCCAGAACCGCAACCGGGTCATGCTGGCCGATGCCCGGACCGGCACGACCCGCGACGTCCTCAACGAGAGCGACGAGGCCTGGCTCGAGAACGACAATCCGATCCGCTGGCTCGAGGGCGGAGCGGCCTTTCTCTGGCTGAGCGAGCGGGACGGATGGCGTCATGCCTATCTCGCCTCCACCGATGGAACGCGGTTCGACCGTATCACGGGGGGCGATTTCGATTTGATCCAGGTCGTGGCGGTCGATGAGGCGGACGGCTGGCTCTACTTTTCAGCCTCCCCCGACAATCCGACCCGGCACGATCTCTACCGTCAACGCCTCGGCGGCGGCACGCCGGAACGCCTTTCCCCGGAAACACAGCGGGGTTGGCACGACTACGAGTTTTCCCCGGACGGCCGCTGGGCCATGCATACCTATTCCACCTTCAGCCAGCCTCCGGTGGTCGATCTCGTACGCTTTCCCGACCATCGGGTTCTCCGGGTGCTCGAAGACAACGGGATGCTCCGCGACAAGCTGGCCGCGCTGCACGCTCCCGGAACCGGATTCACCCGGGTGGAGATCGGCGACGGGGTGCTCCTCGATGTCAGCTTCATCCACCCTCCAGCTTTGGATCCGGCACGGCGATATCCCCTGCTGATTCATGTTTACGGCGAACCTGCCAGCCAGACGGTGCGGGACAAATGGCAGGGCGAAAGAGGAATGTGGCATTGGATGCTGGCACAGCAGGGATACCTCGTCGCCAGCATCGAGAATCGCGGGACACCCGTCCCTCGCGGACGGGCCTGGCGCAAGATGGCCTTCCGGCAGATCGGTCTCCTCGCGGCGGATGACCAGGCGGCGGGAGTCCGAGCCCTCCTCAAGCAATGGCCCCATGCCGATCCCGCTCGCGTCGGAGTCTGGGGATGGAGTGGCGGTGGCAGCATGAGCCTCCAGGCCATCTTCCGCTTTCCCGACCTCTACGCGATGGCGATGGCAGTGGCCCCCAACCCGAGCCAGCTCCTCTACGACACCATTTACCAGGAGCGCTACATGGGTCTGCCGGAGGACAACGCCGAGAACTACGGGCTAGGCTCCCCCATCACCCACGCCAACGGGCTCCGGGGCGATCTGCTCCTCGTCCATGGAACCGGAGATGACAACGGGCATTACCAGGGCACGGAGCTTCTGATCGACGAACTCATCGCCCACAACAAGGTTTTCACTGCGGTCCCCTATCCCAACCGCAGCCACGCCATTTCCGAAGGAACCAACACCGTGCGGCACTTTCACACCACCCTCACCCACTACCTGCACCGCCATTTGCCGGTCGATTCAGCGCCCGCATTCGCAGCCCCATGAACCTGGAAGGCATTCAAACGGAACTGCAACGCATCGGACTCGATGGCTGGCTGTTCTTCGACCATCACCTCCGCGACCCGCTCGCCTACCGCGTCCTCGGACTGCCTGTCGCCGGCCATGTTTCGCGCCGCTGGTATTATTTCATTCCCGCCCACGGCGAGCCGCGCGGCCTCGTGCACCGGGTCGAGCCGCATCAGCTCGATTCCCTGCCCGGGAAAAAACTCCTCTATGCACGTTGGCAGGAGCAGGAACCGGCGCTGCGGCAGTTGCTCGACGGGGCGCAAACGGTGGCCATGCAATACTCTCCGCATTGCGCCGTTCCTTATGTCGCCAATGTCGATGCCGGCACGGTGGAACTCATCCGCAGCCTCGGCACGGAGGTGGTCAGCTCGGCGGAATTGATCCAGACCTTTGAGGCGAAATGGACTCCCGCCCAGCTCGAACTGCATCTCGAGGCGGGACGGCGAGTGGACCGGATCCGCGAGGAGGCGTTCGACTTCATCGGGACCGCCACCCGCAACGGAAACGCCATCGACGAATACGCTGTGCAGCAATTCGTGATGCGGCGCTTCGCGGAGTCGGAAATGGTCACCAATCATCCGCCGATCGTCGGGGTGAATGTCAATGCGGCCGACTCGCACTATTGTCCTCCGGAGACCGGTAGTGCCCCCGTTCGGCGCGGAGACCTCGTCCTCCTTGACCTCTGGGCCAAGATCGACGTGCCGGACGGCGTTTATTACGACATCACCTGGATGGCCTTTTGCGGCGGCGAGGTTCCGGGCCCCATGCGTGAAGCCTTCGCCACCGTGGTCGCGGCGCGGGACACCGGCATCCGCCTCGTCCGGGAAGCCATGGCGGCGGACGAACCCTTGCGCGGTTTCGAGGTGGACGACGCGGTGCGCGCTTGCATCGAATCGCGCGGCATGGGCGCCTACATCCGCCACCGCGCCGGTCACAGCATCGGCCGCGAAGTCCACGGCGTCGGCGCGAACATCGACAATTTCGAGACCCACGACGAACGACGCATCATCCCGTGGACCTGCTTTTCCATCGAGCCCGCGCTCTACCTTCCCGATTTCGGCGTGCGCACGGAGATCAACCTCTTCGTCGAGGAACACGACGCTCGCGTCACCGGAAAGATCCAGAACGACTTTGTCACCCTATGAACTCGATTCCCCCCGTCTCAACGACGCCGCGGAGGATGAATCACCAATCCACCTTCCACCGGCCATGAAATGCCTCTTCCATCTCCTCCTCGCCGCCTCCGTGCTCGCGGGCGGCCAAATCTCCGCCGCGCCCCTCAAGGTCTACATCCTCGTCGGCCAATCGAACATGGAGGGCCACGCGAAGAGCGAAACCTTCGACTACATCGGCGACGATCCTGCGACCGCGCCGCTCCTCAAGCAGATGCGCGGACCCGACGGCCAACCGGCGGTCTGCGAGAACGTCTGGATTTCCTACCTCACGGGGAAATTCGACGGCAGCGCGAACGGCGAGGGTTTCGGCAAACTCTCCGCCGACTACGGAGCCCGCGGAGATCGTCCGACGGAAGATGGCGGCAAGATCGGCCCCGAGTTCACCTTCGGGCTCACGCTCGACGCGGCACTCGACGAGCCGGTTCTCATCATCAAAACGGCCTGGGGCGGGAGAAGCCTGAACACGGAATTCCGCCCCCCCAGCGCGGGACCGTATGAACTCAACGATTACCAGAAGAAGCTCTACTACGGACCTCCGGGCCATGGCGTGCCGAAAGACATGGATCAGTGGCTCGCGGAGAAGAAACAGGAAACCGGGCGCTTCTATCGCTACATGGTCGAGCATGTCAAACACGTGCTTTCGGATCCCAAACGGGTCTGCCCCGCCTACGATGCGAACGACGGCTACGAGATTGCGGGCTTCGTGTGGTTCCAGGGCTTCAACGACATGGTGGACGGCCATACCTATCCGGATCGCGGCAAGCCGGAGCGTTTCGCGGTTTACAGCGACCTGCTCGCCCACTTCATCCGCGATGTCCGCAAAGACCTCAACGCACCGGAGATGCCTTTTGTCATCGGAGTGATGGGAGTCGGTGGAGCAAAGGCGGATGGAGA
>JAGRPC010000106.1:0-21757 GCA_020439925.1 Verrucomicrobiia bacterium
ACCGGGCTCATCGAAAAGCCGGGAGAGGGGCAACCCACCAGCCCCTACTACAATGCCGGCATCTACACCTTCAGTCCCCGGATCTTCGAATACACCGCGAAGCTGGAACTCTCCCCCCGCGGGGAATACGAACTCACCGATGCGATTGCCGCGGAAGTTCGCGATGGCCTCCGCATCGAGGCGGTCGAGCTTTCGGGGGAATGGGCGGATGTGCGAGATCCCGAGGTGCTGCGGGAGTTGAACGAGAGCTGACCGTAGATTCTGTGGGCACAGACCCGAGGACCTGTTGAGTCCCTCTAAACGCGCAATTTCGGGCTTGCCATCCTCTGTCCCGGTCCCTAGTGTCGCGGTCCCATGAGCGACAAGGACAGCGAAAGTATCAGCGACGCGGAACTGGACCGGCAGGCGGAAGTCTGGGAGAAGATCGCGCACCGGCCCGAGTTCGAAAAGCTTCTCACGGCGAAGGCCCGATTCATCGTTCCCGCCTGCGTGTTTTTCCTTGTCTATTATTTTGCTCTGGTCGTGCTCGTCGGCTGGTTTCCAGAACTTTCGAAGAAGCGTATCGGGCCCGCCAACCTGGCCTACTGGTTTGCCTTTTCGCAATTCTTCATGGCGTGGATCGTGGCCTGGATCTACGTCCGCGCCGCCGGTCGCTTCGACCGGCTCTCCGATGAGTTGCTCGGTGAGCACGCCCAACCCTCCGAAACCCCCGAGAAGTAATGACGTTTTTCTTTCCGTTCCTTGCCGAGGCTGCGCCCGAGAAAGGGCATGCCGCCCTTTTCATGTTCCTTCTCTTCGTGGGAGCCACGCTTGTGATCACCTGGTGGTCGGCTCGCAAATCCAGCGGAGCCAGCGCCTACTTTGCCGCTGGGCGCCGCATCACCGGTTGGCAGAATGGTCTCGCCGTCGCTGGCGACTACATGAGCGCCGCCTCTTTCCTCGGGATTGCCGGAATGATCGCCACGAGCGGATACGACGGCTTCATGTATTCGGTGGGGTTCCTCGTCGCCTACCTTACCGTGCTCCTCGTGGTTGCCGAGCCTCTGCGCAATCTCGGCAAATACACGATGGCCGACGTGCTCGCCTACCGCCTCAAGGAACGTCCCGTGCGTGCGATGGCCTCTCTCAGTACCCTCCTTGTCTCGGTATTCTACATGATCGCCCAGATGGTTGGTGCAGGCGTTCTCGTGAAGGAACTGCTTCCCGGTGTGGGCTTTAATACCGCCGTTGTCGGAGTTGGCGCCCTCATGATTGTCTACGTCGTCTTCGGCGGCATGCTCGCGACGACCTGGGTTCAGATCATCAAGGCCGTGTTGCTGATGAGCGGCAGTCTCTTCCTCAGTGTCCTCGTGATGAAGGAGTTCGGCTTCAGCTTCAGCAATTTCTTCGAGTCGATCTCGGCCATCACGGTGAACAAGGACGGGGTCGAGAGCACCGTCGACTTCCTCACGCCGGGGATGAAGTTCAAGGACCCGCTTGATCAGATTTCCCTTGGGCTTGCCCTCGTCCTCGGCACCGCCGGCCTCCCTCACATTCTCATTCGTTTCTACACCGTGCCCGATGCCAAGACTGCCCGCGTGTCCGTGATCTGGGCCATGATCATCATCGGTCTCTTTTACATCATGACGACCTTCTTCGGGTTCGGCGCCGCGGCCCTCCTCGACGGAGATCTGGTGCGTTCCAATCCCAATATGAGCGCTCCGCTTCTTGCGAAGGCCCTGGCGGGAGACCTCTTCTTCGCCTTCATTTCGGCGGTGGCTTTCGCCACGATCCTCGCGGTGGTCGCGGGCCTCACCATCAGCGCCTCGACCTCGTTCGCGCATGATTTCTTCACCAACGTCATCCACCATGGCAAGGAACACCGGCCGGGAGAGGAAGTGAAAGTCGCCCGTATCACCGCCTTCGTCGTTGGTGCCGCCTCCATCACCATCGCCATCCTTCTCGGTCCCAACATCAACGTCGCCTTCCTCGTGGGCCTGGCCTTCGCAGTGGCCGCCTCGGCGAACCTGCCGGTGATCCTCATGTCCGTTTTCTGGAAGCGCTTCACGACCCAGGGAGCGGTCTGGGGGCTGGGAATCGGCCTTGTCTCGAGCATTGTTCTGATCCTCATCGGGCCCACCGGCATGGGAGAAAAAGCGATTTTTCCGCTTCAGAATCCCGGTATTGCCAGCATCCCGATGGGTCTCCTCGCTGCCTGGGTGGCCTCGCTCATGACCCGCGAACACAGTGCCGAAGCGCGCTTTGCCGAAATGAAGGTGCGCGCCCACACGGGACATGGCGCCGAACAGGCCGAGCCGCATTGATTTACCGCCCGAAGCACGCATCTTGGCCGGGTGAACCTTTCCGAACTCCAGGGCCTCCTCAAGCGTTTCGACCTGACCCCCAGCCGCAAGCTGGGCCAGAGCTTTCTTGTCGATACCGCGATCTCCTCGTGGATCGCGGGGCAGCTCCGGGTCGAGCCTGACGATTGTGTGGTCGAGGTGGGACCCGGGTTCGGCGCCCTCACCGAATACCTCGCCGGGAAATGCCGACGTCTCATTCTCGTGGAGGCGGACGGAAGGCTGGCCGCTTATCTCGAGGAGAAGTTCGGTCCCCTCGGAGTCGAGGTCGTCCATGCCGATGCGACGGAGTACGATGTGAGGCCGCTCTTTCTCGAAGGATCGGTGAAGTTCATCGGGAATCTTCCCTATTCGGTGGGCAACACCATTCTCGAGCGTTTCCTCGATGCCCCAAGTCCGGTGACCGAGGCGGTCATCATGGTGCAGAAGGAGGTCGCCGATCGATTTGTCGCGACGCCGCGCAGCAAGGACTACGGGGTCCTCACCCTGATGCTGCAGGAGCGCTGGCGAATCTCCTCCTTGCGCACCGTGGGACCGGAGCTCTTTCATCCGCGTCCCGCGGTCGATTCGACGATCGTGCGTTTCGATCCCCGTCCTCCCGGGGAGCTTGCACCGCATTCTCCCGAGGTCTATCGCGAAGTCGTTAAACGCGGCTTTTCCCAGCGCCGCAAGCAGCTTCACAACAATCTCCAGTTAGAGAAGGAGAAGACCGAAGAGGTTTTCACAGCGATGGGACTCAATCCCAGTGCGCGTGCCGAGGAACTTTCGCTCGAGCAATGGATCGAACTTTCCAACCGGCTAGATCCGCATCCCTGCAGCCTTCTGCCGCCCGCCTCGACCGAGTCACTCGATGCCGTCGATGTGAACGACGTCGTCATCAACACCCTCCCGCGCCGCGAGATTCATGCCGGCAGGCATCTTCATCGGGCGGTGCATGTGTTTGTCAGGAACAAGAACGGGGAGATCTACCTGCAGTTCCGGTCCCATCTCAAGGATACCCATGGACTCAAGTGGGACAGCAGCGCCTCCGGCCACGTCGATCCCGGCGAGAGCTACCACGACTGCGCCATCCGCGAGATGTGGGAGGAGATCTGGGTCGAGCCGAAAGGGGAGATTGTCAGGATTGCGCGAATCCCGGCGAGCGAGGCGACAGATCTCGAGTTCATCGAGGTCTTTCTCGCCGAGGCGAAGGGGCGCATCCGCATCCACGGCAAGGAAGTCGACAGCGGGCGCTGGTTTTCTCCGGATTTCATCGAGGAGTGGATCGCGAGGCGCCCCCGGGATTTCGCGACGGGATTCATCACCTGTTTCCGGGCTTGGCGAAGCGGTGGGTCGGAAGACTGAGGCCGGAAATTTCCTAGCCTCGTTTTCCAGATTTGGGTAGGATCGAGACATGAGTGAGCAAGTCCGCGAGCATCTTCGGCTTCTTTCGATTTTTCACTACGTGGTCGGAGGCATCGGATACGTCGTTTCCATGATTCCTTGCATACATCTCGCCCTCGGGATCTTTTTCCTGGTAGCCCCGCCGGAAAAGTTTTCCCCGCCAAAGATAGAAGTGTCCAATGGTCAAACGGTGGAGGTTGAGCAGGTCCAGCCGGTGACTCCCTTTCCCTCGAAGCTGTTCGGAGGCATCTTCGTCGGAGTCGCCTCGATGATCATTCTCGGGGGAGTGACACTTTCAAGCGTGATCGTCACCGCGGGACGTCGTCTGGCGGCCCATCGTTCCCACACCTTCTGCCTGGTTGTGGCGGGCATCGAGTGTCTCTTCATGCCTTTTGGAACGGTGCTTGGCATTTTCACGATCCTGACTCTCGTCAAGCCGGAGGCCCGGCAGCTTTTTGGGCTCCCCACGCTCGGGATGGAAGGAGGCGCCTCTGCCTCTGACTCGGCCGGATCTTAACCGAACCATCCCATTCCGGGCATGGCGTAGGGTCGGAAAATCTCGAGGGTGCCTGCCGCCTCGTCATAGAGCAGGGCACGGTTCAGGCCCAGTTCGGAGGCCTTGCCGGAATCGATGAGACTGGCCGAATCGGCGGCACTCATCTGGAAGAGCACCTTCTTTTCGAATTCACCAGCGGCTTTGCGTCCAAGGGTCCGGGTCACGTTGTTGTAGGAATCGACCGAGGTCACGAGGTGGTAACCCCAGGGAGGACCTTCGAGAATAATCTCCTGGAGGGAATCGGACGGTTTGGCCTCTGCGTCAGCATCCAGCGAGAAGGAAAAGTCCTCTTCGTGGCGGAGTTTGCGGTGTCGGTGCAGATTCGGGATAAAGAGGACCACGGGCTTTCCGGAGTCGGTGGCACTGCCGTCGGCGACGGCCTTCAGGCTGGCCGCAAGTTCATTGAGAAGGGTGCCCATCCCATGAGCATCGGGACACTCGATCCCTCCGATGTTCTCCACGGCGCGACGGAAAGGTGAAGCGTCCGGGGCGGCGAAGCGACTGTCGATCAGGACGAGTCGGATCTCATTCTCAAACTGGGTACGCAGCATTTTCAGGGCGACCAGCACGAGGGCATCGACGGCATCTTCACGTTGGCCGACGAGGAGAAGGTGGCTGCCGCTCTGACGGGAGAAGGAAACTTCCGTGGGCCCCTTGATTGAATTGGGGGCACCGAGGAAAAAGCGAAGTTTGCCTCCAGTCGGGCTGCGCCGAAGGGCGAGGGAGAGTTCGGCATCTTTCTCGACTTCGGCGGGGGCATTGCCTTCGAAAACGACCCGGGGGCGGGCCTTGGCGCCCCGTCCCTCGTCGAGTGCGGCGACATGATCGAGGAGTTGATCGCGTTCCGCTTCTCCCAGCCAGACGACCTGAAAGGGGGAATTGGCCTCGGCTGCGCCGGCGCGGTCGTTGTAGATCCCTTCACCCGGCCGCGTGAGAAGGCGCGGAGCGGGATTGGAATCGTCCATGATGAGGTAGGCGTCGGCCTCGTTGCAGGCGAGGGCGATCCGGACAGTCATTTGTCCCAGGGTGGCTCGGGCGAGAGTGAATGCGCCTCCGAGGGTCTGGGAGCCGAGGATCACATGGATGCCGAAGGCACGACCCTGGCGGACGATACGGTCAAGGAGCACGGCGGCCTGCTGTGAGATCGCGTCATCCTCGGTGAAGAACTCCTGGAACTCGTCGATGAGGAGGAGGCTTCGCGGCATTGTCTCGGAGCCGGGACGGGACCGGTAGGACGCCAGATCCTGGACTCCGGTAGCACGGAAGAGTTCACCGCGGCGGCGCAGTTCCTCGTCGAGGCGCTGGAGAACGCTGAGGCCGAACTCGCGATCGCTTTCGATGGCGATGACTCGCGCGTGCGGAAGAGCATGATCCGCGTAGCACTTGAATTCGACCCCCTTCTTGAAGTCGATCAGGTAGAATTCGACCTCGTCCGGGGAGTGCCAGAGGGCGAGGTTGCTGACGATGATGTGGAAAAGGGTCGACTTGCCCGATCCGGTCTTGCCGGCAATGAGGGCGTGCTGGCAGGTGCCTTTGCCGAGGGCGAGTTCCTGCAGCTTGGTCGCGCCGCTTCTTCCGATCGGCACCCGCAGTTCCGATGAGGTGGACCGGGACCAGCACTCTTCCGCTGCCGGGGCGATGAAGGAAAAGGGCACCTCGATTCGGTTCGAGTCGCGGTTCGCCTCGCCGATGCGATGGATCCACCTGGCGAACAGGTCGGTTGCCGGTGGTTTTGTCAGGCTCAGGGAGAGGCCCTTTACCGGTGCATCCGGAATGAAAAACCCGTCGAGGCCGGACTGGAGGCAGAGACAGGCCTTGCGGAGATCGTCCATGCGCATTCCGGCAGGCGTCGCGGCGCGCTGGTCGCCGTGAATGAGAAGAAAGACACCACACCTTGCACCGGAGGCTGCGATGGAAAGCAGCCGTTTCACCGCGAGGTCGCTGAAGCCGTGGGGAAAGTCGGCGACAACGAGGAAGTGGTAGCGTTCCGCAATCGTGCCGGCCGCCTCGTTGTATTCCGTGATCGTGGCGTAGTCGTTGCGCAGGTACATCTGGATCACCTTCTCCATGTGATCGCAGAGTTCCCCGATGCGACGCTCGATCTGGTCGGGTTGGGTGCGGATCCGGGTGTTGATGAGGATTTCCTCGTAGTCCGCGAGATGCATGAGTCCTGCGAAGCTTTCGCCAAGGCCCACGGGATCAAAAAGGGAAAAGGAAAGACGTCCGGCCGGTGCCTGGGCGAGCCAACCGAGAACGAGGTAGTTGAGGAGCGCGATCGCTTCGTCGCGCCCCTGCTGTTTTGTCTCGAGCAGGAGGGAGGCGTTTCCCGGAATTCCCAATCTCAGTGGCAGGCGGAAATCGGCGGGAAAAGACAATTTCATCTCCGGCGAGACGGGTTGCAGGAGTTCGCTGCGTTCGCCGGAATAAGCGAGTTCGCCAAACGCGAGGGACGACAGCAGTTCGCGGGGCGGGCTCCATGCTTCGGGTCCGGCGGCCAGCCAGGCAAAAGGCGAGCCGCTTGAGGCGGTGAGGTCTTCCGCGTGGAGTCGTGCAGCGAGCGGGGCGAAGTCCGCTTTCCACTCGGCGACGAGGCGTTGGTGGGGGAGGGCAGGGTCCTCTTCTTCTCCTCCTCCCCGGGAAGCGGCGGCGAGCGCGGCGTCACGCTGTTGTTCGATTCGGGCGGTATCCTCGGCGAGACGCTGGTGAAGGGAATCGATCTGCCATTCGCGGTGCCGATCGAGTCGTGCCCTGAGATCGGCGGCGCGCTTTTCGACGGCTTCCGGACCGGCATAACGGCCTCCGGCAGAGGTCTCCGTCTTTTGCTTCAGACCCTGTTCGAAGGCAGACTTGACCCTCTCGTATTCCGCTTCGGCGGTCTTCACGGCTTCGTGATAGGTCTCGTCGAGTTCCTCGCGGTGTCGGAGACGGAGGGCCTTGGCCTCGGCAAACTGCTGGATTTCTTCCTCGGCAAAGCGATGGGCGGGACCGCGTCCGGCCATCCAGAGCAGGAGGATCAGAACGGAGACTCCTCCCGCGATGCCGAGAGTAAGCACCCACGAGGGAGAAGAGAGTCCGAAGTAAGGAGCGACAAGCGGAGCAACTCCACCCAGCGCGAGGAGGATGAAAATCTGGAGGACGAGCGGGAAGCCCGAAAACCACGCCGTGAGCGGAGACTTGCGGAGCCGTTTGACGGAAGCCTGGAGGACGTCGAAGCGGGAGGAGAGTTCCGCCTCCAGCTGAGAGGCATTTCGGCCTCCGGGAAACGGAGTCTCGGTATCCTTGAGCGAAAGCAGGAGGCGGCGCTGCAGGCTGCCATAGCCGCGCAGCCCGACAAGGGCCGCCTTTTCCAGTTTCGCGAAACGGGAGTGCAGGTTCTTCGCGGTGGTGTTCTGCGCTTCAAACGAGGCATTTGCAGCGGCGATGGACTGCTCGCGGCGGCGACCGGCTTCCATGTAGTCACGCTGGAGGGCGGCTCGCTGCTGGCCCACGGTCGACTGAATTGCCGTGATGACCGCGTTGCGAACGGCGATCTGGCCACGATCGATGCGGGCGCGCCGACGGGTGGAGAGTTCCTCCAGGGCGGCGACGTCGGCGGCTGCTTCGTCGCGCAGGGATTCGACGGCGGCCCGGTGTTCGCGCTCGATGCCGGCGCGTTGTTCTTCGAGATTGGCGCGGCGGCCCGACTCCCGCAGCTGCCGGGCGCGCTCGAGTCCTTTTTCGCGTTCGGCGAAGGACCTCGATTGCTTTTGGAAACGCTCGAGGAAGGAGAGGATTTCGGGGGCGGAGGGAGGTTCAGCGTTCACAATCTTCTCGGAGGCGGTGCAGCAGTTTGTCGAGGTCCTCGATCGCCGCGGCGGCGTGGTCGACCGCATCGAACATGGGTTGCATGTAGGTGCTGTCAAATTCGCGGGATTTCACGTCGCGCCATGTTTCCTGGGTATCCTGCCAGGTGCGGAGGAGCTCACGGGAAAGGCCGATGAGGCGTCCTTTGCTGTGGTTGAGGCTCATGGCTTGAGAGGGTTCAGAGTTCGCCGCCGGAAGCATAGGCACCCAGCTGGCGGATGGACTCGTTGAGAAAGGAGACGGCACGGGTCATGTCCGAGTCGAGGTGATGGCGGAGTTTCTCGACCTTTCTCGCCTCGGTTTCCACGGTGGAATCGAAATTGCGCAGCCAGGCCGCGATCTTGCGCAGGGTATCCTCGATCTCTCGCATCTCGCGGCGCTTCTGATTCACCTGCATCTGGACCCCAGTTTTCTTCTGGGCGAGGTCGGAGAGGCGCGCGGTGAACAGCTCCTGTTCGAGCATCTCGAGCTCCCGCTGGCGGCGCTTCATTTCCTGGCCGAGGCGAAGCCGTTGGTCGGTCTGGAGCCAGATTCGCGTGCGTTTGACCTCTTCGCTGACTTCGTCGAGGACATGATTGGCCCGCTCGATGAAGAGAATGAGGCTGGCGCGGAATCGCTCCAGGGCCTCGAGATTGGTGACGTGGGCGCCAGACACGGGAGGAGGGGGATCAGCGCTGGTTGAGATACTCCTCGATACGCTGGGCTTTGCGGAGGAGGAAGGGTCCCTGGTGGCTGGAACTTTCCATGAAACGGCGAAGCATTTTCATGGTCTCCTGGAACTCCTGGGCAAACTTCACGTGTTCCTGATCCTGCCAGGTGTCGCCGAGGGCAGCAAAGCGGGCCTGCAGGGAGGAGAGGGAGTTCTGGAGATCCCCATTGAAGCGCTTCAACTCCTCTGCGAAGCGGCGCAGTTCATTGGGATCGACGATGGCCTTGGACATGGGCCGAGGCTAGCAAGGTGACGAGAACGCGACAAGGGGAATGTGGGGAAAATGGAACGGTGGCAGGGGTGAAAAAGACCGACAAAGCCTTCCTTGCGCGTGCTTCCTCCCGGCACTATGGATGGAGCCGGATCGCAGCTAGTGATGTCGGAGGTCCCCAACCCCAGGCTGGTCGGCAAGCCCGTCTCCGTGACGAGCTTGCTCGTCCTGCAGGTTTTGACGGGTTTGGGAGCACTCCTGCTTCTTGTCTGGGAGGTCGGATGGCCGGTGACGATGGGGCAGGCGGCGGTTTTCGAATGGGCGACCTGGGGGCTGGTGGTGACGGCCCTGGTTTCCGAGGCGGGGCTCGCGTGGAGCGACCGACGGCGTGCCCGCTGGAAAAAGGCCATCGTCCTCCTCGTCCTCCTTCTGCTGGCGGCGGGGCGCTTTGGATTGGATCGGCCGCTTCGGGGCTGGCTTGGCGACCTAGTGCAGCCACGCACCGCCGCGCTCGTGGCCCTCGTTGCCGTGCAAGTGACCCTGATCGTTCCCATCGGTCTGAGAATTCTTCGCCTGACCAGGGCGAGGTCGCTCCAGCATGTGAGGCCGGGAACCTTCTTCGTGGTTTCCTTTGCCGGCATGATTCTCGCGGGTACTCTCATGCTGAAGACCCCGAATGCCACCTCCGGCGGGATCACCTGGCTGGATGCCTTTTTCACGAGCACGAGTGCGGTCTGCGTCACGGGGCTGGCGGTGGCAGACACGGAGACCGCGTTCACGATGCAGGGACAAATGGTGATCCTCGGGCTGATTCAGGTCGGTGGTCTCGGTTTCATGACCCTGACCTACTTCACCGCGCTGATTCTCGGCCAGGGAATCTCCCTCCGCGACCGGGCGAGGCTCTCCGAGATGCTGAGCGAGGACAATCTCGGAACGATGGGGCATCTCGTCGGAAAGATCGTCCTCGTGACCCTCTCGATCGAGGCGGCCGGAGCCATCGTTCTCTTCCTGTGCTGGGCGGAGATGCCTCCGCGCGAGGGAAGGCTACACTGGGACGCGCTCTTCCACTCCGTTTCGGCATTCTGCAACGCGGGATTTTCCACCTTTTCATCCGGGCTCGCCGATGAGGCCTCGGTCAATAACCGGGGGGTGCAGGTGACCATCATGAGCCTGATCCTTTTCGGCGGGATCGGTTTCGCGGTGATCAACGATCTGCCCAGGATTTTCCTGCGGTTTCTTGCCGGGCCTCTTGCGATGTTTTTTCCGAAATCGCGGCGGTTCCTGCGCTGGCGCAACCAGTATCGAATTCGCCTCCATATCAGGCTGGTTCTCGTGGTCAGCGGGTTCCTTCTCCTTGCAGGGGCTGTCGGCTTTTTCGTGACGGAACGCTGGGGCTGGTCTCCGGACCGGGCGTGGGAAGCGGTCTTCAACTCCGTGACGGCGCGGACGGCGGGCTTCAATATCACGGATTTCTCGGGATACGCCTTTCCCACGGTGATCTGGCTCTGCGTGCTGATGTTCATCGGGGGCAGTCCGGGAGGCACCGCGGGGGGGATAAAGACGACGACCTTCGCCGTGGCCATGGGCGAGCTTTGGCGACTTGTCAGGGGGCACCGAACCCTGCACCTCGGAGGTCGCCGCATCAGCGCTGAAGTGGTGGAGCGATCCACGGCGACGATCGTCTTTTCCGTGGTTTTCGTCGGCATTTCCATCGTCCTGGTGAGCTGGGGCAATCCAGGCGCCGATCCGGCGGACGTGATTTTCGAATGCTTCAGCGCCTTCGGCACCGTCGGGCTTTCTCGTGGCTTCACGGGAGACTTGAGCGGGTTTTCCAAGCTCGTCATCATCGCGAGCATGTTCGCCGGACGGGTCGGTCTCCTCACCCTCATCCTGACCCTCTCGGGAAGGGGAGAGCCGCGGCGCTACGAATTGCCCGAAGCAAGGTTGCCTTTGAACTGAATCATCCTTTTCTTCCACCATCATGAAATTTGTCGTCGTCGGACTTGGATATTTCGGCTCCGCCCTCGTGCGGGAACTCATCGACTGCGGTCACGAGGTGCTGGCCATCGATTCGGATGAGGCTCATCTTCGCGATCTGAGAGACGTGGCGACGATGGCTGCGATTGCCGACGGAACCGATCTCATCGCCCTCGAGCAACTCGGAGTGGGAAAGATGGACACGGCGGTGGTGGCGGTCGGCGAGGGATTCGAGGCGAGCCTGATGATCACCGCCCACCTCCAGAAGCTGGGGGTCCCTCGTGTCTATACCCGTGTCATCAACGAGGTGCACGAGCATCTGCTGGAACTGCTGGGCGTCACCGGGAAGGTGCGTGTCGAGAGCCTCGCGGCCGCCTATTTCAGTCGCCAGATCGCCAACGAGGCCGTGCACCGCTACTTTGGAATCGATGCCGACCACGGAATCGTCGAACTCGATCTGCCGGTTGATCTGGCGGGAAAGACACTTTCGGAATCGGGTCTGCGCAACGAATACGGGTTGAACCTCATCACGGTTCGCCGGCCGGAGACGGGGACGGACGAGGATTCCGCGCTCTCCATTACCGGGACCCCCGGTCCGGAGTTTGTCTTCAGGGAAGGCGACCGCCTCGTTGTCTTCGGGAACCTGGCGAAGATCGACGAGTTCTGCCAGGCCTGAAGGACGAGGAACACGATTTCCCTGATCTCTGAACTTCAGAGGGCCCGGGCCGCCAGGATCAGGGAACCGACGATACCGGCCTGCTGATCGAGCGCAGGGAGGCGAATGTAGTCGTGGACCGGTGGCAGGTCCCAGTAACCTCCAGCCCGGCGAAGGAAGGCTTCGCGAACGCGTTCGACCAGTCCGGATTTTTGGGAGACGCCGCCGCCGAGAAGAACGAGATCGGGAGACCAGGCCGCGGTGAGCTGCTGGCAAGCGATCGCGAGGTAATCGGCCTCGAGTTCCCACGCGGGGTGGTCGTCCGGGAGCTCGTGTCCGGGTTTCCCCCAGCGCGCGGCGATGGCCGGTCCGCTCGCCCTTCCTTCAAGACAGGAGTCATGGAAAGGGCAGACCTGGGTGGCTTTGCCGAAAGCCGCGTCGAGATCGGGAACGGCGAAATGGCCGATCTCCGGATGAAGGCGCCCATGAAGGAGGCGCCCATCCTCAAGAAACCCGCCGCCGATGCCCGTGCCGATCGTGACATAGGCGACCCTGCGAATGCCCTTGGCGGCTCCGTGAAGGGATTCGCCCAGGGCAGCGGCGTTCACGTCGGTTTCGAAAGTTACGGGGAGATCCGTGCCGAGTTCCTGCCGCAGTGCCGCTACGAGTGGGAAACCTGACCATCCCGGCTTCGGGGTGGTGAGGATGGTTCCGAAATCCGCTGCGACCGGGTCGATGCGGGCGGGACCGAAAGTGCCGATCCCGAGAGAGCGAATGGTCCCGTGGGCGGCGGCGGCTTTGCGGAAAAACTCCAGGGCTTGCGAGACGGTCTCGTGAGGTTCGCCGGTGGGAAAGCGTGCTTCGAGGAGCGGCTCTTTCGGATCCCTCGCCACCGCACAGACATACTTGGTGCCGCCTGCCTCGATCGCTCCGAGAAGTGGCGCTTCAGTTTGATTCCTGGTGTCTTGGAGGGAGGAGGGCTCTGGCATGGATGGATCGGGTGCTGATTTCCTTGGCGACAGCCGCTAAATGTAGCACAATCCAGCGAGAGTGCGCCCCGCAGCGGATGCGAGGGGCGCTTTCGGACGAGGGATACATGTCAGAGCGCTACCAGATCAAAGGGAGGGTCGGCAGGGGAGGCATGAGCGCGATCTACCGCGCTTTCGATACGGTCATGGGGCGCGACGTCGCTCTGAAACGGCTTCTTCCCGTCGAGGAGACCAACCTCAACGAGGCGGCCGGAGAATCCCTGGCCCGCGAGGCGTCGGCGCTCGCCCGCTTTCAGCATCCGAATGTGGTGACGGTTTTTGCCTTCGAGGAGGATGCGGAGGGACCTTTCGTGGTGATGGAACTGGTGGAAGGCGAGGATCTCCACACGGTGATGAAAACCGGAGCCCTTTCGTGGGAAGATTTCCGCGACGTAGCCAGTCAATGCCTCGATCCGCTCGTGATGGCGGCGGAATTGAACCTGCTGCACCGGGATATCAAGCCGGGCAATATCATGCTCACGGTAATGCCGTCCGGACGTTTCCTTGTGAAGCTGCTCGATTTCGGCCTCGCCAAGTTCAGCCAGCAGCCTTCGCTGCAGACGCTGGATCAAAGGGGCTCCTTTCTCGGTTCGATCGATTTCATCGCTCCGGAGCAGCTCGAACTCCGCCCTCTCGACCAGCGGACCGACCTTTATTCGCTGGGTTGTGTTTTCTATTACATGCTCGTGCAGGAATCCCCGTTCACCGGAGGAAACCCGGCGGAGACCTCGATGAATCACATCAAACACCGATGCAAACCCATCGGTGAAAGACGCCCTGACATTCCGCCATTGGTGGCCGATTGGATCATGCGCCTGATCTCCCGCTATCCTGAGGATCGACCCGCCGACGCCCGCGACGCGATGGAGCAATTCCACGAGGCGCTCAATGGCATCCCCCATGTTCCGCTCGCCCGTCTCGCGGATGATGTCCCTGTTGCCAAGGTGGCGGAAACTCCCTCGACCGGACCGGTGGGTCCTCCTCGCAGTGCGCCCGTTTCTCCGCCTAGCTCTCCGTTGCCGAGCGCGCCGGTGGCTCCACCGAGCGAACCGGTCACCGGTCGGATTCTTCGCACTGCCAGTGGTCCTGTGCCCGCCACACCACGGACCGGACCTGTCACCGGGTCGCAGCGCCCATCCATTCTCACAGGTCGTCAGAGTCCCTTGCCGGCTTCGTCGACCGGCGCGGTGAGGGCCGCCACGGGGGCCACTTCTCCCTCGCGGCCTATGATGGCGACCGCCTCGAACAGAGGAACATCCTCTCGACCTTCGCGCGGACCGGCAAAGCCCCCTCGCGGATTCTGGGAATGGTGGAGATCCCTCACTCTCGCGGGAAAAGCCGTCGTAAGCGGGGGCATTCTTCTCGTTGTCGTCGCAGGGGGATGGCTGTTCCGCGGAGGAGGGGAGAAGGGAGCCGTTTCGGGCACAATCCCGAAAGCAGGGCCCTCCGTCGAATCGGGAGAGTCCCGGTCCAATGCCGTGCTCGCCCCTCTACCTTATCCCAAGGAACTCTCGAGCGATGATGGCAGACCTTCGCCGCCGCCTCTTCTCCTCCGTGATGGGCTCTACGCCTGGTTTTCGGCAGGGAAGGGGGCACTCGGCCGGGATTACCGGAAAGCATCCGCTCCAGGCGAAGAGGTTGCGGCCTGGGTAAACCTGGCCAGCAGTGCCAGGGAGATGTCGCTCTTGCGTGATTCCGGAGATCCCAACGGGAGTCATCTTCCCCGTCTCGTCGAAAGGAGCGCACGCGAGATCCCGGGGCTGCGCGGGGTGCATCGAGGCCTCGCGACGACGAATCGCAGTGCCCTTGCGATGATGAAACATGCGATTTCCCTTCCCGCCGGAGCGACCGTTTTTCTTGTCGCGAGGCTCGAGGCGGGAGACGATCGTCCCTACCGCCTGCAGCCCTCCACCTGGGATGGCAGATATGTCCAGATGTCGGTCGGCTATGACGGAAAAGTCAGTGTCGCCAATCGCGGAAAACCCGAAGGCCCCGATCAGCGGGTCTCCCTGCCGTGGCGCAGCGGTGAATTGGGAATCTTCGCCTACCTTTGGGATCCTGGAGGCAAGACTCAACGACTCCTCGCGCTTCCCGCGACCGGCGAGGGTGCCGGAGGCAAACCCGCCGAGATCTCGGGCGCGATTGATTTCGATGGCAGTCCGCTTGGTCTCCTCCTCTTTGGAAAGCGGGGATTCGGAGACTCCTACGACGACGACACCGGGAATGTCTACTTCGAGCTTATCGTGCACGATCGAGTGCTATCCGGCGAAGAAACCGGAGAACTCTTCGACGTCCTGGCGGGACGTTATTTCCAGTCACCTTGAGCGGTGGGGGACCGAATCTCAGTAACGCCGGTCGCGTCCACCGCGATCGTTTCCGCGTCCGCCACCGCCGTAGCCACCGCGTCCACCGCGATCGTTTCCGCGTCCGCCTCCGTAGCCACCGCCACGCTCGGACTGGGGCTGGGCTTCGTTCACCTTGATGGGGCGTCCGTCCACGTTGCTTCCATCGAGTTCCTTGATGGCCGATTCCATGGCCTCTCGCGAATCCATGGTCACGAATGCAAAACCGCGGGGGCGGCCTGTCTCGCGATCGGTGGGGAGGTGAATGTCGGTCACGACCCCGTGAGCCCCGAAGAGACTTTCGAGGGTTTCTTTGGTGGTCGAGAACGAGAGATTTCCAACGTACATTTTCATTTTTTATGGATGGGTCCAGCAAGGCGCCGCCTCTATAGACTGCTCCCAATTGCGGGTTTCAGATCACCACCGAATCGAAGACTCACCTGGCAACACTTCAGACCTGGATTTGCCAAGACGTGAACCGAACTCGGTAAAAACGCGCCTTTTCGGGAAAAAGCGATATTTCATTTCCACGAATTCAAGGTCGGATTCCGGACGGATGCTCCTGCGAGATGGAAAAGGACGCCCATTCTGGCCCACTTTGCTCTGGTGGCTGGCCTGAAAAGCCTTTTCAAATGCATCGCCTTTCGAGTACTCTTCAGACATGTATTTCGGCCGAGTGGTTATGAGAGCTTCCCTGTTACTCCTGGTTGCCTTTTCCCTTTTCACCTCCACGGGAGCTTTTGCGCAAGGAGAACCTGTCGCCCCCAAAGCCCCGGAAGCTCCTGTCCAGCCTGTCCAGCCTGCGGCTCCGGTGACCTACACGGTGAAGGCGGGCGACAATCCCTGGACCATCGCCAAGAACCTTGGAATCTCGCACGAGGAACTGCTCAAGATCAATGAGATCAAGGATCCAAAGAATCTGAAGATCGGCGATGTCCTCAAGCTTCCCGCGTCTGCCAAATCGACCGCTCCAGCGACGGTGAAGCCGATTGCGGCCAAGCCGGTCGAAACAACGGTTGCGGCACCGGCCAACGCCGACTGGGAATACTACACGATCAAGAAGGGCGACAATCCATGGAAGATTGCCAAGGCGCTCAAGGTGGAGCACCAGAAGGTGGTGAGCCTGAATGAAGGGGTGGATTTCACCAAGCTGAAGATCGGCCAGCAAATCAAGGTGCCCAAAAAGCCTTGAGGAAAAATGTAAGAGATTCCTGTTGGACAACGTCAGTGGTTCCCTTTATATAACCGTATGGATATAGAGAAATCTACAGGCGCCTCGCTCTCTGTTGTTGCCGGACTCCTTCTGCTTTCGGTCGCATCGGGCTGTCGCAAAGAGGAGAAAGCCGAATCCGCCGGATCACATTCGGAGCCGATGTCGGTGGATGTGGTTCGTATTGAAGCTCATGAGATACCGGTGTTCGAGGAGGTCGTGGGGACCGTGCGTCCCCGCAAAGAAGCCCAGGTCACCGCCAAGGTCACGGGTCGCCTTCTCGAAATGAAGGCCATCCCCGGGATGAAGGTGAAAGCTGGGGATCTTCTTGCGAAGCTCGATGTCGGAGAACTTGACGCGGCTCTCGTGCGTGCCGAAGCCGCGTTGGAGCAGGCGACGCGGGATGTGAATCGCTTCCGTTCCCTGCGCGAATCCGGAGCCGTCGCCGTCGCCGATCTCGAGCAGGCCGAGTCGCGCGAGCGCATGGCCGCTGCCACGGTCTCGGAAACGAGAACGATGGTGCAGAACGCGAGTGTCACCGCGCCTTTCGACGGCACCGTGACTCGCAAATATCTCGAACCCGGCGATCTCGCTTCCCCCGAGCGGCCCATCTTCGCGATGGAGGATTCCTCCCTCCTCCAGCTCGAAATCCATGTCGCCGAGGCCATGGCGGGAACCCTCTCGATCGGATCGAAATTCCGCGTCGAGGTGGGAGGCGCAGGCGCGGAGTTCGAAGGGGTGGTTAGCGAACTTTCGCCTTCGGCTGATGTCGGCAGCCGGACCTTTCTCGTGAAGCTCGACCTTCCGTCGCATGAGTCCCTTCGGGCCGGCCAGTTCGGGCGGGCCTTTCTCCCGAGGGGAAGCCGCACCGCCCTGCTTGTGCCTTCCACCGCCGTGATCACACGCGGTCAGATGGACTACCTGTTCGTGGCCGCGGACAACACCGCCCGTCTCCGCATCGTCAGCACGGGAACGAATCGCGAGGGGCAGACCGAAATCCTTGCCGGTCTCGACGGTGGCGAATCTGTCGTCTCCGCGCCTCCCGCCACTCTTCGTGACGGGCAGCGGCTCGCTGCCCCCTGACGCAACCGGGTTTCATGCCCGACCTGACACTCTTTACCCATCCCTGTTCCTGTCATGAGTCAACTCACCCAAGGCGGTCAACCGGAAGCGCACGGCATCGCCGGACGCATGGCCGGCGCCTTCATTGATTCGAAGCTGACGCCGCTGGTGATCGTGGCGTCGGTGCTCCTCGGGCTTTTCGCGTTGCTCCTGCTTCCCCGCGAGGAGGAACCCCAGATCCAGGTCCCGATGATCGACGTGATGGTCGCCATGCCCGGCGCGTCGGCCAAGGAGGTGGAGGAACGGGTCACGGCACCGATGGAAAAGCTGCTCTGGGAGATCTCGGGCGTTGAGTATGTCTATTCGATCTCCCGGCCCGGGGAGAGTCTCGTCATCGTGCGCTTCGATGTCGGGTCGGACGTGGAGGAGGCCCTCGTGCGCCTGAATCACAAGTTGCAGTCGAATTTTGATCGGATTCCCGCAGGTGTGACGGCACCGCTCATCAGGGCGAAGTCGATAGACGATGTTCCCATTCTCGCGCTTACCCTGCACAGCGACCATCACGATCCGGTGACGCTGCGTCGCCTTGCCGCCGAACTCGAAGACGCGGTGAAACAGGTTCCCAAGGTCGCCGAGACCACCTTGATCGGTGGACAACACCGTGTCATTCTCGCCGAGATCGACCCGGCGCGACTGGCCGCGAGAAATCTCAGTCTGGGTGGCATCGTTCCGGTGCTCCAGCAGGCGAATCGCCAGCATCGCGCGGGCGAGGTGGGGTCGGGCAACTCGCGTGTTTTGATCGAGAGCGGGGCTTTTCTCCATTCTGCGGAAGAGGCCGGTGAAGTGGTTCTCGGTGCCTACGGAGGACGCCCCGTCTACCTTCGCGACGTCGCCGAGATTCGCGACGGAGCGGACGATCCCACCAGTTACGTCCTGCACGGTCACGGCGCCGCCTCGGGCCATATCGGGGAAGAGGAAAACGCCGTCACTCTCACGGTCGCGAAGCGTCCGGGAACGAATGCCATCTCCCTTGCCGACGAGGTTCTGGCCAAGGTGGAGGCTCTCAAGGGACGCGTCATTCCTTCGGACATCGGTGTTTCCGTAACCCGCCACTACGGCGAGACGGCCGCGGAGAAATCGAACGAGCTGCTCTATCACATGGGCATCGCGGTGGTCAGCGTCTCGCTCCTGATTCTTTTCATGCTGGGGTGGCGGGAATCGATCGTGGTCGCCGTGGCCATCCCCGCGACCCTCGCCCTCACCCTGCTCGTGTTCTACCTCTACGGGTTCACCCTGAACCGGATCACCCTCTTTGCCCTGATCTTCTCCATCGGAATCCTCGTCGATGATGCCATTGTGGTCGTGGAGAACATCGTGCGACATTACCGGCTCCCGGAAAACCGGGGCAAGCCGGCCCACTCCGTCGCCGTGGAAGCGGTGAGCGAGGTGGGAAATCCGACCGTGCTCGCGACCTGGGCGGTGATCGCCGCGATCCTGCCGCTCGCCTTCGTGGGCGGCCTCATGGGACCCTACATGCGGCCGATCCCCATTGGAGCCGGCGCGGCGATGATCTTTTCGCTCCTCATCGCCTTCATCGTTACGCCCTGGGCGGCCGTGCGCATCCTGAAGCGGCAGGGGGACGATGGGGAGGGCGATGCGGAAGGAGATCCGGAGGAATCCACCGGTGGGGGCCACGGCCACGGGCCCGAAGGATGGGTGACACGCGTCTACCGGCGCTACATGGCCTATCTCCTCCATGATCGTCTGCACCGGTGGGGATTCCTCGTGGTGATCGCGGTGTTGCTGGTCGGGAGCATGGCCCTGGTCGGGATTGGCTTCGTGAAGGTGAAAATGCTGCCCTTCGACAACAAGAGCGAGTTCCAGGTGATCGTGGACCTTCCCGAGGGGGCGACGCTGGAACAGACTCTGCGCGCCACCCGCGAGATGGCCGCGGCCATCGCCCGCGAACCCGAAGTGACCGACTACCAGGTCTACGCGGGCACCGCGTCGCCCTACAACTTCAACGGTCTCGTTCGCCATTATTTCAACCGTCGCGGGGCCAATGTGGCCGATATCCAGGTGAACCTGCTTCCCAAACATGAGCGGAAGGCAGACAGCCACACCATTGCCAAGCGCGTCCGGGAAGAAATCGTTCCGATCGCCCGGCGATACGGTGCGGCGATCGCGGTTGCCGAGGTGCCGCCGGGCCCGCCGGTGCTTCAGACGCTCGTCGCCGAAGTCTACGGGCAGAACCGTGCCTCGCGGGAAGCTCTCGCTCGCGAGGTGAAGCGCATTTTCGAGGAAACCGAGGGGGTTGTCGACGTCGATTGGTACGGCGAGGACGACCAGCCGCGTTTCCTTTTCCACATCGACAAGGAAAAAGCCGCGCTCAACGGCATCACCGCCGAGACCGTTTCGCAGACGCTGAAGATGGGCGTCGAGGGCATCGATGTCGACCTGGCCCACTTCCCTCGCGAGCGCGAACCCGTCACGGTGCGCGTGCGCCTGCCTCGGGAACTTCGCGCCGATCCCCGGCAGCTTCTCGGATTGCGGGTTCGCTCGGGCGATGCCAATGCCCTTCCCGAGCCCGGTGCCGTTGCCGTTGCCCCAGCCCTGGTCCCGCTGGGCGAGCTCGTCACCATCGAGGAGGATGTGATCGACAAGAGTATTTTCCACAAGAACCTGCAGCCCGTGACCTACGTCACCGGTGACGTCGCGGGGGTGAAGGAGAGTCCGGTATATGCCATTCTCGAGATGAACCGGAAGCTGGCCGCTCTCGACGCCACGAAGTTCGGTGCGAGCGATCCGAAGCTGAAGATTCTCAATGCAAGCCAGCCCTTTCTCGATGCCGAGCCTTCCATGAAATGGGACGGAGAGTGGCACATCACCATCGAGGTCTTCCGGGACCTCGGCATCGCCTTCGGTGTGGTCCTCGTGCTCATCTACATCCTCATGGTGGGCTGGTTCAAGTCCTTCGTCACCCCGCTCATCGTGATGATCGCGATCCCGTTCTCGCTCATCGGGGTCTTGCCGGCGCACGGCCTGATGGGCGCTTTCTTCTCGGCGACGTCGATGATCGGTTTCATGGCGGGCGGCGGTATCGTGGTGCGGAACTCGATCATTCTCGTCGATTTCATCCAGCTCCGCCTGCGCCAGGGCATGCCCTTGCGCGAGGCAGTGATCGACGCGGGGGCGGTGCGCTTCCGGCCCATGCTCCTGACCGCTCTCGCCGTCGTGGTGGGAGCCGGAGTCATTCTTATGGACCCGATTTTCCAGGGACTCGCCATCGCCTTGATGGCCGGCGAGATCGCCTCGCTCCTGGTCAGCCGGATCGCCGTGCCAGTGATCTATTTCATGGTCAACGCAAAGGCCCATCCCGAATCCGAGGCATGAACTGGACTCCCTATATCGTCTTCGCGGCAGCGATCCTCGTTGTGGTCGTCTCTTGGTATGCCTTTGAGGGCAGCTGGGATCGGCGCTTGTTTTCGGCCGAGCCCGGGAAAGTCTTTGCCAATCTCGATGCTGCCCAGGCGGCCGCCTGGTTGCGCGAGCATCCCGAAACCCAGGTCCTCGATGTGCGATCGGAATCGGAGTTCGCCGGAGGAGCTTTGCCTGCGGCGGTGAACATCTCCCTCGGAGACGAGGCCTTCGAATCGAAAGTCGGCAAGCTCGACAGGGAGCGCCCCGTGCTTGTCTACTGCGCCGGCGGATTCCGAAGCCGCAAGGCGATGGAGGTATTGAAAGGGCTCGGATTCAAGAACATCCAGCATCTCCATCGCGGCTACCTGTCGTGGAAGCCTGGAGCAACTCCCTGAGTCGAACCTTCGGCCGATCAGAGGATCCTGGATAACCCGTCGGGATTGTCGGACTCACTCCACCCGCAGTTCCTCACTGCCGCTGTGGCTGTTGAATTCGGGGGCGTAGAGGCACTGGATCTCGGCGACGCCACTCTGGTATTCACCGCGCAGTTGCACCCGGGCGCTGGTTTCGAATATATAGGTTCCCTTGGGCAGATACTCGATGAAGAAGTGGCTCGCGGTGTCGCGGGTCGACTCGTAATAGGCGAGACCGTCCTGAAAGCGGTAGCCGCTGAGCACGTTGACGGGCTCGGTGCCACTGCCCCGCTGGTCCTTGAGATGAACGTATTCGAGGTCGCGGTCGGTGCGCAGTTCGACGCGAGTGACGAGTTCGTCACCGGGTTTGAGTTTGTCCCCGGCGGCGAGGGGTTTCATCTCGGGGCCGGACTTGCCGTTGGATTTGACGAAGAGGCTCTTCTTCAAGGTCAGGGGATTGTCTTCGTGCGGCGTGACTTTGGCGATGTCCTCCAGGTATTGCCAGTGCAGGCTGCCCCAGGAGACTCCCTTGTCGGGTTTGGTTAGCGTAACCGTTCCCATTACAGGTCGGACCTCGGCGGCGACGAAGCGCTTTTCATAGAAGCCGGT
>JAGRPC010000106.1:21948-22227 GCA_020439925.1 Verrucomicrobiia bacterium
TTGCGTCCTTGGCGATCTCGCGGAAGGCCTCGATCATCATGGCCTGCGTCTCGATGGGGGCGCGATACCACCACCAGTGCTGCTCGGTGTCGCGCCAGTAGCGCCCCAGTTCCTCGTCGTTGACGGATCGCTCCAGGAGCGAGGCGAGGATGGCGGCGGGGACCTCTTTGTCGCCGAATCTCTGAAGTCCCAGGGCGACGTGGGCCTGGGATAGGCGCGGCAGTCCGGGCCACTCTTTCACCGCCAGCTTGCGGAAGTAGTCGATCGCGGGCTGGTATT
>JAGRPC010000598.1 GCA_020439925.1 Verrucomicrobiia bacterium
TGGTGGCCGAAAAGGTAGGGCCGTGTGGCTCGCGCGGCCAGTCGGGAGGTCTGAAGAAGTTCGACCGCCGATTCACAGGTCGACCGGGTCGTCTCGCTGGTGATAATCTGTCCGAAGTGAGACGATACAGGGTAAGACGGCCGATGGAACCTTCTTGGGTTTCCCCTGCGCCATTGCGCAGCCACGGGAGCTTGTGCTTGAACGGACAAACCGTTTCGATAGAGGGCACTCATGAGGGTTCTCCTTTTTCTTCCCGTCGTCGTTGTATTGTATTGCCAGTCGCTGTTGGCCCAGAATCCCGTCTTCCGCGCCGGAGCCGCCGCTGTCGACGTCACCCCGCAGCAGTTTCCGCTGAACATGCCTGGAGGATTCAGCGCGAACCTCGCCGAGAGCGCTCACGATCCTCTCCATGCCCGCGCCCTCGTCCTCGAGGACGGCACCACCACGCTCGCCATGGTCGTGGTCGATAATCTCGGTGTCTCGCCCGAACTCATCGTCGAGGCCAAGCAACTCGCCTCGCAAAAGACCGGAATCCCCGTCGGAAAGATGCTCGTTTCCTCGACCCATACTCACAGTGGCCCCCCTTCGCACGGGGGGAAGGAAGGCAGCCCCGAGGCGGCCTACCGCCAGCGACTGCTCGACGGGATCGTCGCTTCCATCGTGAAGGCCCACGAGACCCTTCGTCCCGCGGCGGCGGGAGCGGCGAGTCACCCGCTCCCGGAGGAAGTCTTCAACCGGCGGTGGTATCTCAAGCCCGGGAAGATGACCCCGAATCCCTTCGGGAAAATGGACGAGGTTCGCATGAACCCCGGCACCAACCCCGAAGTGATCGACCGTCCCGCCGGTCCCACCGATCCTGATTTTCTCGTCCTCTCGATCCAGAACGAAAAGCGCCAGCAGATCGCCCTCTACGCGAGTTACGCCCTGCACTACGTGGGAGCGACGCCGCGCGGGGAGATCTCGGCCGACTATTTCGGCGAATTTGCCAGGCTCCTGCCGAGCCGGCTCCGTGGCGACGGCACCATGGTCTCGATGCTGGCGAACGGAGCCTCGGGGGATATCAACAACATTCCCTTCACCGTCACACGCCCGCCGCGCGAGACCTTCGAGCAGGTCCGCATCGTCGCGCAGAAAGCCGCCGACGCCGCCTGGTTCGCGCATCGAAAAATCGAGACCCACGACAGGGCGCCGAAACTCGGCCTGATCGAGCGCCAGGTCGAACTGCGCTACCGCCGGCCCTCCGAAGAGGACATCGCCGCCGCCCGCAAGGTGCTCGATACGAAGGTGAAGGAGGAAGTCGAGGCCCTGCCCCGGCTCGCCCAGCATTACGCCGCCCGCGTCCTCGCCGCCGCCGAGCGATCCGAGGAAAAGCTCACCGTTCCGGTGCAGGCGATCCGCGTCGGCGATCTCGCCATCTGCGGGTTGCCCTTCGAGGTGCTCGTCGAGATCGGGCTGGAGCTCCGGGAGAAGAGCCCCTTCGGCGAGACCATGGTCATCGGACTCGCCAACGGCCGACACGGCTACCTGCCGAACCCGAAGCAGCATG
>JAGRPC010000604.1 GCA_020439925.1 Verrucomicrobiia bacterium
ATGGAGGGAGTGTTTCACGTTCGTCCCGGAGCGTCAATGTCGTTCGACTGCTGTTGACCCGAGGGAAACTCGTCCGGTTTGAGACAATCGTCTGGGGTTTGGTTGAAAGGACCCAGAAAATGAAAGGAAACGCAACGCCACTGAAGAGGGGATCCGGAGTCTGAGGGGGGATGCTCCACTAGTATGTCCGCACAAGAATCGACGCCATATCCTGAATTGTGGGATCAAAGGTTGAGGTGGCAGTGATGGTCAAGCTCAGCGACTTTCTCAGTATCATACTCTTCCGGCTCCTCGTCTTTTTCAGCTTCTTCTTGTTCGGTGTAATGGAAACCCTGATCGAGACAGGAGTGTCTCGGCTTCGCAACTCAGGCGTGCGATAGGCACCACTCAACAAATCCGAAGTGATATTCCCTTCAATCCCATAGTAGGCGACTTGAAAAAACGAGTTGCCTCCGGAAGTTCGAACGTTCTGGGCATCGGGTAAGGTGCCGCGGTTGGAAATTGTCGCATATCCTGTAACGGGCTTACCCACTCTTGATGTGAGGTTCATCGATTGTCTAGCCGGAGAATAGCTCTCCGCTCCAACTGGTGCTGTGCTGGTGGTCCCGACGCTGACATCAGGCCTACTCTCCGCGATTGTGCTGGCGTCGATGGTGAGCGTATAGTCACCCGAAATTGAGCCGTCAATACCGTAGACCTCCAGCACATAACTGCCCGCATAGAGCCCATTTTCCCATTCAAAATCTGGGTCTCCGTTGAGCTCGGAGACTATGCTGCCGGAGAAATCGCGCACGACGAAGCGCAAGGGGGTTCCGCCGGAACTGGAGAGAATGAGAAGGCGAGGTCCTTCGAGAGTGAATTCAAAACGGTGCCGCCCGCCGGAAGAGAGGTGGCGGGCGAAGTTGGCCACTTCGTTGTTCGGGTTTACCGGTGTGTCGGTGAAGAAGACCACGACATCACTGTAACTTGTACCCTGGCTATTGGTGGCATAGGCTTTGAAGGAGTAGCCGGTTCCCTGGATAAGATTGCTGACTGCCACCGTGAAATTTCCCGTCGTGCCGCTAGAGATTACCTTGACTACGCTCGACTCGCCGATAAAGGGATCGGCGTTGGTTTCGATAGGCGAGTAAACAATTCCGCGCTCTGTGATAGCGGCGGAACCGTCGGAGGAGACGTTGCCTCCGAGAACGGACCCGTAGCCGGAAATGTCGGTGATGGTGGGATCGGTAACCGTAGGCGGAGCTAGCCGGGTGAAAGTGGTGAGGTAGGATTTTGTGTTGCCCGCCTCCGCAGTGACGCGGATCTCGACGGAATTGTCCCCGATATTGAGAGCGAGTGGCGAACTCGGGGTGCCCGAGGTCATTCTGCTGAAGGCTCCTCCGTTAAGGCTGACTTCGATCGTGGCGTTGGCTTGGGTCCTGGTCGGAGTGGTGGTAATAGACGAGATCGAGAAAGGGACCGTCGCGAAGTAGGCTGTTGTTCCGCTAGTGAAAACGGGCGATCTCGTGCCGTGGCTGATGGAAAGACCGGAAAGGTCAGCGTTCGCGCTGAGGGATCGTTGCGAAAAAATACCGGAACTAGAGGTTCCAAATTCGTTTGTTGCATTGACGCGATAGTAGTAGATCGTGTCGGGAGCGATTCCGGTCGGATACAGGGTAGCTTGGAACGATTGCGTGTGGCCACCGATGAATTCACCGACATTGTGTGTGCTCCCGAGGGTCGGGGAGCTTCCAAAATCGACGGTTACTGTCGCGCTTGGGTAAGGGTCTACGAACCCACTGACTACGAGGTTGGAGTTCTCGGAACCCGGAACGGCGATCACTCCTGAAAGGGACGGTAACAAGCTCTCCACTGCCCATAGCTCGACGCCCGTTTCATCGTTGAACGCAGGAAAAAAGACGCGATCCCCTGCCTTTATTATGCCGAGCGAAATGGTATGGCCGATGGAAGTGCCGATTGACATTACCCGCACAGTGCCCACCTCGCTACCGTCGCTCCTCCATAGGTCCCGACTGCTGTTCCCGTCATAGACCCGGAAGTAAAGCGTGTTCCCCACTGCCGTAAGATAATCGGGAAGCGAACTTGCACCGCCAGGTTGGATGTCTTTGACGATCACTGTTCCCGCTCCACTACCGTCGCTCTTCCAAAGCTCAAATCCGTTGGACCCATTATAACCACGAAAGTAAAGCAAGTTCCCCACGGCGGTCAGGGATTGTAGGAAACTACCGGCGACAAAATCCTTGACGCGAACGGTGCCAACTTCGGTGCCGTCACTCTTCCAAAG
>JAGRPC010000107.1 GCA_020439925.1 Verrucomicrobiia bacterium
GGAGACAAGACCTTTCGTCTCAATGGCGAAGCCTGGGAAGTGCCGGCGTCCGGATTCTACACGACTGTCACCAACGTCGATCACGCCCTCCGCTTCCTCGGGGAAGCCCGGGCGGAGGAGAAGCCATGGTTTCTCTACCTTGCGTTCAATGCTCCGCATGCGCCCCTGCAACCGCTTCGAGAGGACTACGAGAAATTCCTCGGGCGATACGAGAAGGGATGGGACGAAGTGCGGGAGGGAAGGTTGTCGAAGCAACGCGAACTGGGGCTTTTCGGCCGGGATGTCGAAGCGTCTCCGCGCCCCGACAATATTCCCGCCTGGACCGAGCTTTCCCCGGAGGTCCGCGAGTGGGAATCGCGCCGCATGAGCGCCTATGCGGCCCTGATCCACCGGGTCGACCGGGAAGTGGGGCGGCTTGTCGTCGATCTCGAGGAAAAGGGCGAACTGGAGAACACCCTGATTCTCTTTTTCTCGGACAACGGAGCCTGTCCCTACGATCGCGTGAGTGTGAACCAGGACGGCGATCCCTGCGACGGCACCACCGCCTGGAGCGACAGCACCGGCTGGGCTTGGGCAAGGAACGCGCCATTCCGCTATTACAAGCAGAACCAGTTCGAGGGCGGTATCGCCACTCCCGCCATCATGCACTGGCCTGCGGGCATCAAGACCGCGCCCGGATCCCTCCTCCACGAGCCCGCGCACCTCGTCGACATCCTTCCCACCCTCGCCGAGATCGCCGGGGCCGAGATTCCCAAGGAGTATCCCGGCCGTGATCCATCGCCCCTCGCGGGCATTTCCCTGAAGCCCCTGCTTGACGGAGGAAAACTCGGTAAGCGACCTCCGATCCATTTCCTTTTTTCCTCCGATCGCGCTTTGCGGGACGGCGATTGGAAGCTCGTCTCCTTTCAGAGCGAGCCGTGGGAGCTTTATCGAATCGACGAAGACCGCACCGAACTGCGCGATCTTGCCGGAGCCCATCCGGAGATTGTCTCCAGCCTTTCACAGAAGTGGCACGAGATGGCCTCGGAGGTTCTTCATGCCCCCGCCAAGGAAACCGCTCCCGTCGCCGCCTCGGCGACCGGCAAAGTCCATCGGGAATGGTCGGATTATTCGGGAAATCGCGGGGCCGTGACGAGTTCGCGCGATGGGAGTGGCAAGGGGAAGGGAAAAGGGAAAGGAAAAGGAGGCAAGGAAAAGGGCACAACGGATGTGGCGAAGATCAGGGCGCGAGTCGGTACCAAGCTTGTGACACAGGATGGTTCGCTCGTCCTGAGTGCAAGCGGGGATGATCCGGGGCTGGCCTTCGACACCCTGCCGGAAGTGAGGCCGGGGCCCTACCTGCTCACCTTTCGACTGGCGAGTGAAGCTTCCGGCGAAGGGGAAGTGTTTTTTACCACCGATGCGTCGACCAAGCTGCCAGATGGGATTCATCTCGAGTTTCCCGTCGTCCATGACGGAAAATGGCAGGAGATTCGGCTCTCCCTCGAGACTTCAGAACAGATCCGCGGGCTCCGACTGGATGTGAGTTCCGGTCCTGGTGTTTCGAAGATCGAAGACCTTACCCTGCGGGATGCGGCAGGGGAGACACTCCTGTCCTGGCCATGAAGAAAATCGTTCCCTCAATTCTTCTGCTCCTCGGTTTAGCCGTGCACTCTGCCGGGGCGGTGGATCGCCCCAACCTCGTGTTTATCCTCGCCGACGATCTGGGATGGAGCGACACGACTCTCTACGGGACGACGACGCTCTATCAAACACCCAATATCGAGCGGCTGGCCGCGCGGGGCATGACCTTCACCCGGGCCTATTCGGCGAGCCCGCTCTGTTCTCCGACCCGATCGGCGATCCTCACGGGCCTGAGTCCGGCCCGCACCGGGATCACCACGCCGAACTGCCATCTTCCCGCGGAGATCCTCGAGGCGACGCCCGGCAAATCCGCACCTCCATCGAAGAAAGCCATTGCTCCGGCTCCCCCGACCCGATTGAAGCGGGAATACCGGACCCTCGCGGAGATCCTCGGCGAGGCGGGTTACGCGACGGGGCACTTCGGGAAGTGGCACCTCGGTCCAGAACCATTTTCCCCGCTCGAACAGGGTTTCGAGGTGGACATACCTCATCACCCCGGCCCGGGACCGGCGGGGAGTTTCGTTGCACCGTGGAAATTCGCGTCATTCAGGGAAAACACTCCCGGAGAACATCTCGAGGACCGCATGGCTTCCGAGGCCGTTGCCTGGATGGAGCAGCACCGCGAAGAGCCGTTTTTTCTCAACTACTGGATGTTCAGCGTGCATGCGCCCTTCGATGCGAAGAAGGCGTTCATTGAGAAACATCGGCCCCGTGTCGATTCCCGGGACGCTCAGCGCAGTCCCACCTATGCGGCGATGGTGGAATCGATGGACGACGCCGTCGGGACCCTGCTCGACGCGATCGACCGGCTCGGGATCGCGGAAAAGACCGTCGTGATTTTCACCTCCGACAACGGGGGAAACATGTACAACGAGATCGACGGCACCACTCCCACAAGCAACCGCCCGCTTCGGGGAGGCAAAGCCACGATGTTCGAGGGAGGAGTGCGGGTACCGGGTGTGGTCGTCTGGCCCGGACTCGCCCAACCCGGATCGCGCAGCGACACGCCGATCCAGAGCGAGGATTTCCTGCCGACACTTCTCGAAGGTCTTCAATTGACGAATGAAAAGGAGGCGGATCGCGACGGGATCAGCATCCTTCCCGCCTTGAAGGGAGAGCAGATGGCAGAGCGCCCGCTCTTTCGCTATTTCCCTCACGATCCCGGCGTGCCCGACTGGCTGCCGCCCAGTGTCTCGGTGAACCGGGGTGATTGGAAACTGATCCGGCTCTTCCACGGAGGGGAGGGGGGAGCCCACCGTTATTTCCTGTTCGACCTTGCCGGAGACCCTGGCGAAACCACCAATCTGGCGGCGGATCGGCCGGAACTGGTCGCCGAACTCGACCAACTCATCGAGGGTTTCCTTGCCGATACGAAGGCGGTCGTGCCGGTTCCGAATCCCGCCTTCGACCCCGCAGCCTATCGTCCCGAACTCGAGGGCAAACAACTGCCCAAGGGCAAAGCCAAGGAAACCGCCGGAAAGAGCGGCTGGACATCCAGCAGACAGGCGGCATTGAAACGGCGCGAAGGATCTCCCGTTATCGTTTCAAGCGGAGGAGACCCCTGGATCAGCGCCATAGTGCCCGAAAAGGCCAAGGGACCATTTGCCTTGTCACTCCGTCTTCGCAGCACGGCGAAAGGTGCCGCCCTCGTCTATTATGCCACCCCCGAGGCACCTGGATTTGACAAGTCGCGGACGGTCCCGGTCGCTCTGAAACACGACAATCAGCCGCAGGATTTCACGGTGCCGCTGCCGTTTCCGGCATTGAGTGCCATCCGTCTCGATCCCGCCGGCGCTCCCGGTGAAATCGTGATCGAGCGCTTCGAATTACGCGATGCCGCGGGGCAGTTGGTGGCGCTTCCGGCTTTTCCCTGAGAGGGGGCGTCCCTTACACTCGCGGGTCCATGAGGAACCGTTTCGCCCTTCACATTTCTTTCGTCGTCCTCCTTCTTCTTGCCGGATGGATCCTCCGTCCCCGGCATCTGCCGTTGGACCCGCGCTGGACGCTCATTGAGGAAGGCACGGTCCGAATCGGCCCGGAGACGTCGCGCGAGTGGGCGGATGAAGATCCCCGGCCAATCGAGGGGCCGATCTATGAAAAGACCTTCATCGCTCCATCGGGCAGCGGAAACCGCCTCCTCTCGATCCGCCAGGAAGGGGTGAAACGCAACTGGGGGGTCTTTCTCAACGAGAAGAAGATCGGGACACTCGTCCCTGACGAGACCGCCCTCGAGCATCTCCTCGAAGTTCCGTCGGGTCTGCTTCGCGAGGGGGAGAATGTCCTCCGCGTCGAGCCGCCGAAGGACGTCGACGACATCCTGATCGGTCCGATCGCGCTGGTCGCCGCGGCAAAGGATGACTGGTTGGCCGGGGGGACGGTTTCCGTTTCCGTGAATGACGTCGAGAGCGGGAGACCTCTGCCCTGTCGGCTCACGATCACCCGTCCGGATGGCACTCTCGCCGCCCTTTCCGCCTCGCCGGAGAACGAAGTCGCCGTCCGCTCCGGGGTGGTCTACACCCGCCAGGGGAAGGCAACCCTCTCCCTTCCCGCCGGGAACTACGAAATCTGTGCAGGTCGGGGTTTCGAGTGGGGTTTGGCAAGAGCGAAGGTTCGGGTCGATCCCGGGTCAAGAAAGGAAGTCGTCCTCTCCCTGCTTCGCGAAGTCGACACAAGCGGCTGGATCGCGGTCGACAGTCACATTCACACCCTGACCCACAGTGGTCACGGAGACGCGACCTTGCGGGAGCGTGTCCTCACGATCGCGGGGGAGGGGATCGAACTGGCCGTGTCGACCGAGCACAATCATCACGCCGACTACGGACCGGCCGTCGAGGCGGCTGGACTGGGCGGCGAATATGCGACCGTCGTCGGAAACGAGGTGACCACCAAGCAGGGACATTTCAACGCCTTCCCGATTGAACCTGGGGCTCCCGTCGTGAATCATCTCGAGACCGATTGGGGAAAACTCCTTCCGGCGATACGGGCGACGCCCGGCGTAAGGGTCATCACCCTGAATCATCCTCGCGATCTTCATTCGGGTTTTGTTCCCTTCGGAGAAGCCGAGTTCGACGCATCCACCGGCATTCATCGTCGGGCCGCCGATTTTCAGGTCGACGCGATCGAAGTCATCACCTCCGCGGCCATGCAGTCCGACATTTCGTTGCTCTACCGGGACTGGTTCGCATTGCTTCGTGCCGGTCACCGGATCTCCGCGGTGGGCTCCAGCGACAGTCACGACGTCACGCGTTTCCTGCTCGGGCAGGGGCGAACCTACGTCGCGGCTCCCGACGATGATCCTTCGCGGGTCGATCTGGACAGGGTCTGGTCGAGCTATCAGGAGGGTCGGGTGCGTGTCAGTCTCGGACTGCTGGCCGACCTGCGGGTGGATGGTGAATACGGGATCGGTGAAGTCGTCTCGAATCCGGGCGAGACGGTCAAGGTCGAGGCGGTCGTCAGCGGACCGTCGTGGTCCAGGGCGGATCACGTCGCACTTTATGCGAATGGCGAAGTGCTCCGCGAGGAAACGATCGTCGACCGCGGCAGGGCCGGGGAAAAAGCGCGTGTCAGATGGGAGATTCCGCGCCCTGACAAAAACACCTTTCTGGTCGTGGTCGCGAGCGGCCCCGGACCAACCGAGGCCTTCTGGCCGACTCCGCGTCCTTACCAGCCAACGAGCAAGGTGTTTGTGCCACGTGTCGTTGGCTCGACCAATCCGGTTTGGATCGACGTCGATGGGGACGGCAAACTCCGTCCTTAGTCCCTCGTCTCCAGTTTCGGCAGGATGACCTTGCGTTTCAGCAGCCAACTCACCCCGATGAGATCGTAGATGCCCCGGAGGGCGCGGTCGAAATTGGTGTATTTCGAAATGCCCGCCTGTCGTTCGCGGTGATTCACGTCGATCTCGGCAATCTTCAGGCCGGCATGAGTGAAGATCGCGGGAAGGTAACGGTGGAGCCCGTTGAAGGGGACGAGCAGGTCGAGGTGGTCCCGGTGAATGATTTTCAGGGAACAGCCGGTGTCGCTGACCCCATCGTGGAGAAACCATCGGCGGATCCGGTTGGCGATACGCGAGGCGGCCCGGCGGCTCCAGGTGTCGCGGCGCTTGGCGCGGCGGCCTACCGCGACGTCGCATTCGCCGTTGCGGACGAGTTCGACGAGCTTCGCGATGTCGGCGGGATCGTTTTGTCCGTCCCCGTCGAGCATCACGAGCAGATCGCCCGAGGCGTAGCGAAGTCCGGCGAACATCGCCCCGCTTTGTCCGCGGTTCTGGCTGAGGCGAAGCGGCGTGACTCCGGGCACGGAACAGAGGATCTCCCACGTGCGGTCCGTGCTCCCGTCATCGACAGCGACGACTTCGGAACCGGGCTGGCATGCGACGATCTCGCGAAGGACGGATTCGGCGCACTCCTCCTCATTGTAGAAAGGAACGACGATGCTGATCGTTTCGAACGAAGGCTCCGTGTTTCGCAGTCCGGGGGTGTTTTCAAAAGGGGACTGGTATCCGGTCGGCGGCATGAGAGGAGGGATCGGGGATGGGGCCGGAATCACCCGACGGGAAATCCCGGAACGGAGGATCAGCGGAGGGGAAGCGTCTCGGTGACTGCTCCGGGTGCCGGCTCGATTCCGAGAATCTTGCAGACCGTGGCATGGAAGGTGAGCTGACCGACTTCGTCGAGGGTGCCGCTGAGCGGGGAGTTCGGATAACCTGCGATGAACATCTGGCCGGACATGCGGATGGATTCCTCAACCGGATAGCCGAACGAGCCGAAAAACCCTGGACCTTCGGTCGGATCGAAAACGGGCTCCGACGCCTTGGTGTCTGCGAAAGCGTAGCCGGTTTTCAGCACGAGAACCCGGTCTCCGGTACGCTCGGGATTCAAGTAGAACCATTCCGAGGGAAGGGCATCCTTCTTGAGGGTGCGGAAGTAGATGCGCTTGCTCAATTCGTTGTCGAACTTGTCGATGAAGATCTTTTTCTCTCCCTCGTTCTCGGGGAGGTTCTTGAAGTAGAGGTTCGCGACGGCGTCATGGGCGACGATGTCGCAGTTGGCCATCATCTCGTCTCCGAGGAGGTGCCCGATGTTCACGTTCTTGTCGAGTTCAGCCAGTCCGTGGTCGGTGGTGACGAAAATGACGAGATTGGCATTCGGCGGGGCGAGCGTGGCCCATTCGGCCTGGACCGTGTCGAAAAAGGCCTGCATGGCCTTGTCGGCGGCGCCGACGGCGGCGTAGGTTTCGTCGGCACGTGGACCGTGGAGCAGGCCTTCCCGCAGGACCCCGTTGAGACGGAGCATGACAAGTCGGAGTTTGTCATCCCCGGCGGAACTCGTGCGCCATTGCTCGAGTGCCTTGTTCAATCTGGCTTCGTCCGTGGAATCGGGATCGTAGGCGTCGAGGAAATGGGCGGCCTTGATGTCCCCGGTCTGGTTCTGCGAGAGCGGCCAGTCATGCACGAGGGTCTTGACTCCCTGCCGGGTCGCGGTCACCCAGATCGGCTCGGCGAGAAGGAGGGCGGGATCCATCGGTTTGTCGACGATTTCACCCGAGGGGGTGCGGATGCGATCGGCGATGATCCCGTGCTTGTCCGGGGTCACCCCGGTGGCCATGGTTGTATGGGAAGGGTAGGTGAGACAGGGAAAGCTGGGGCGCAGCTTGTTTGTCGCCGCACCGTCGGTCGCGAGTTTTTTGAGGAAGGGAGCCTCGGCCTTCTCGAGGTAGTCTCCGCGGAATCCGGGGATGTTGATCCACACGACCACGGCGGGCCCGTCGCCGGAATTCTGCGCGGCCGGCTCCTTGGTCATCTCCTTCTCCTCATCGTCGCCTTTGACCGGCACCTCGGTCGCCGCCATGTTGGCGCGACGGAAGTCCTCGAGAACTTGGACGGTCGATTTGTCTCCCTCGAAGCTGTTGCGGGCGAACTGGATGCCTTCGCTTCCGCTCCACAGAAAGAGCGTGACAAAGGCGAACAACAGGATCGCGATGAGGGTGATGAGGGAGCTTGCGAGGGACCTGAACATGCTGTGGTTTAGTACCCGATCTTAAATGGCCTTGCAAGTCGAAGCTCGCCCTGCCTTTCGAGCCATCTGGCCCTGAATCACACGGACGTTTCACAGAATACCGTGCTTCTGGAAGACCTCGGCGACAGGGGCCCCGGCAGCCAGTTCCTCGCGCACGGTGTTCTCTCCGGAAATCTTTTCGAGAGCGGCGCGAATGACCTCGGAGGCGACTTCCTCGGGAATGATCACGACGCCGTCACAGTCCCCGAGAATGTAATCGCCCTGTTTGGTGGCGACGCCGTCGATGACGATGGGTTCCCTGATCGCCGTGACATCGAGCCGACCCTTGCTGTCGGCGGGCGAGCAACCGATGCCGAAGACGGGAAAACCGAGCCGGTTGAGCGCCCAGAGGTCCCGCGAGCATCCGGTCATGACTACGCCCTGCACCCCCTTGGCCACGCAGGCGGTGCTGAGGAGCTCTCCCCAGAAGGCACAGCTCAGGTCGTGCCCGGCATCGACGACAAGGACGTCGCCGGTTTGCGCTGCATCGATCGCGGCCATCTCGAGAGCGTAGGGATGTTCGGGGACGGCGTGGACGACTTCCGCTTTCAGGGTGAAGACACGGCCGGCTACCCTTTGCGCCGGTGTCAGGGGACGCACCGAGGGTCCAAGGCACTGGTTCGGATATCCGTGAGCGTCGAGAACGTCGGCAACGACAGCGGAATAGAGAGGTGCGAGTTGATCTAGCATGAGAGCGGTCGGTAAAACGGGGAGTGCGAATCGGTTGACCGTTTCAATCGGAAAGCCAGGCATCGCGGTTCTCTGCAATGAAAGCCGTGTCCTGCCATTCCGGATAGTCCTTCATCACGCGGTCGATTTCCTTCGCCTGTCCGGGAGAAAGATCTTCCTTCGGATTGAGGCAGGCCCGGGAGGGAATCAGTCCCTGGCGTCTCAGCCATTCCTGGATTCCCGCAATGCAACCGGCGAAGCGATGTGCCGGGTCGAAGAGAGCGGCGTTGAAATCCGTCAGCCGGGCCTGGAGCCGAGCCCATTCAATTGCAGTCTTTTCTCCCCGTTTGATGTCATCGAGGAGGGCGACGGCGGCACGGGTGCCAACGGCCCATTGCCCGAGAAGCCCGCCGACGATGCGACACGGAGGCTCTCCCCAGGGGAAGGGCGTGAGGAGGTCCTGGAGAATGGCGTCGTCATTGCCGGTGTAAAGGGCGAGATCCGTTCGTCCACTCTCGACGACGGCTCGGAGGACCTCGAGGGTGGCATAGCGGTCGAAAGGGGCGATTTTGATCGCGACGGCTGCTTCCAGTTCGGCGAAGCCTCGCCAGAAATCTCGTCCATAAGTCCGCCCTCCGATGGCTGCCTGCAGGTAAAAACCGAAGAGCGGCAGGATCCTGCCAATCTCCCGGCAATGGTTCAGGAGGGTGTGATCGTCTGCCTCCCGCATCGCGGAAAGGGTCACGAGAACCGCATCGTAGCCGAGTCGTCTGGCCGTTTCCGCCTCGCGGATCGCTTGGGCCGTGGTACCGCAGACACCCGCCACAAGCACGACGGGATGCTGCTTCGGGACCTGCCCGCGCGCAGTTTCGGCACACGCGGCGAGAACCGGCTCATAGAGCCCGTGTTTCGGATCGCGGATTTCGAATTGCGTCGTGTGGACACCAACGGCGAGTCCTCCCGCACCTGCATCGAGATAATACCGGACGAGGGCGCGCTGGTGGCGGAAAGACCATTTCCGGTTCGCGTTCAGCACGAGGGGCATCGCCGGGATAACAAGACCGCGGGCCAGTTGTTCCCTCAGCCGTGAATCGGAGGCCAATGGTCCAGCCGGGAACATGCCGCTTTCGGGAGAGGGTGGCGCTCTCGATGGTCAACGAAGCGCGGCGTGAAGTCGCAGGATCCGCTTCATCTCGGCGATCGCGAGCGGGCTCTTGTAAGAGCCGTGATCCGTGGGAACGATCAATTCCGATTCGGCGCCATCCTGGTGAGAACTCCAGTATTCGACGACTCCGTCGGAGCTGTTGGGGGTGTCTCCCTTGCCACGGTCGCCCATGATGCTGTGGTATTTCACCCCTGATCGATAGGGTGCCTCATCCAGGGCCATCACCATGGGAGCTCCGGGCCTGAGCGACTGGGCACTGGTGAAAGTGCCTTTGCTGAGGGCACGCACTTCAGGATTGGTGAGGACTCGCGGGTCGATCAATTCCTGGGTCAACGAAAGCACGTTCGAGGGAAGTTTTGCGGCCCGGGAGACGAGTCCCGCGATACTCTTGTCGGCCATTTTGGCACCCCGGTGGGGAGCCGAGAAGTAGATCGCCCTCCATACCGCGGGATCCGGATCGAAGTAAAATGCATCGCGGAGTTGCTCCTCGCGGGCCGGTGGCAGATTCAGATCTTCGAGTGGAGTTGTCGGATTGATCTGCTTCCAGAGATGATCTCCCATTTCCACGACCAGTGTGTGGGTGAGAATGCCGCCCATGCTGTGCCCCGCCACAACGAGGTTATTCGAAAGGGGATCGTTGCCCTCCGGATCGTAATGGGCGCGAAGTTCGGCGAGGCTGTCACGCAGCAATTCGGCGGACTCCGCGATGGGGTAGCCGCTGGGGTATCGGAAGACCATGAACTGGTACCGCTTCGAGAGATCCGGCTCCGACATCAGTTCGGGAATCATGTCCCTCCAGATCATCGGCACCGAGATGAGACCGTGGATGAGGAGGACGGGGATGCGATCCGGGTCGTAGGGTTCGGTGAGGAAGATTCCGGAAGTGTGGGCCCGCTGTTCGGCCTTGAAGAAACCCTCCAATCCGAGGGCCGCCTCGCTCTGATGGTTGAGGATCACGGCGATGGGTGCCGAATAGTCGGCAGCCAGCGGGAAGCGGCGGGAGCCAACGCTGACAACCTCCTCCTGGAGTGGGTCTCGCAGCGAGAGAGCGACCCGAATTGTGCCGCTCTGATCGGTCCGGGAAACCCCGTCAATGGTCAGCGTGGCGGGCACGTGAAGTCCCTTGAGCGGGTAAAAGCGCATTTCCTCCTCCCGTTCCGGACGATGTTCGCGGATACCCACCAGGGGAGCGCCGTAGCCGTCCCGGACCTTGGGTTGAATGCCCTTTTTCTCGTGAAGAGACAGGGAGGACACGGCACGGTCAAAATACCCGGAAGCGTAAGGGGAGTCGGGTGAGAGGCGCGCCTCGAACATTTCGCCCTCGCAGGCAAAGCTTGCGGTTTCCCCCTTGGCCTGCCTCGGGTCCTTCATCCACAGCTCGACGAAGCGGGAAAGCGCTCGGTTGTGGATTTCGACGAGCGCCCGTTCGGTTTCCGATCCCTTGTGGGCCTTCTGTTCCGAAAGAAGACGATAGGCTTCCACCGCCGTTTTCAAATAACTGCCCGCGGCCTCGGCGGGTCTGGCGAGTTCACACCGCTTCGCCTTTTCGAGGCGCTGGCCGGCCTCTTCTGCGAAGGTGGACACTGCTGCGGAAGCCGCAGTGTCATGCAGGAGGTCCGCTTGTCGAATTGCCTCCTTCATCATGGCCGGGGAGTGCGACGTCACCTTCACCGTCGCGGCACAGGAGGCGAACAGGAAAAGCGGGACGAGGGCGGCAAGAGCCGAAAGGGGGGAGGCGGCGGAGCGGCTGGAAGAGTCCATGTTTCGTGCCTCATGTGTAACGAAGGCAGTTCACCCGGGCAAGGCCGATTTTGCTACAATCCCATGAAGGACGGAAGGACCTTCGGCTATTCCTTCCCCGTCCCGGGGGCGGAGAATGGAAAGACTGGGACTCGAACCCAGGACCAATTGGTTAAAAGCCAACTGCTCTACCGACTGAGCTATCTTTCCGTCGCAGAGCCGGACGCGAAAGTGCGGCCGGAAAAGAGCGCGAAGGATAATGCGGAATCAGGGGGATGCAAGCGAAAGTTCCCCGGGAAGTTCCGACAAGGGGCGGCCGCGAGGTCCGGTCGGGAAGTAGCGAAAGCCGGCCGCTTCGGCTCCGGCCCAGTCGCACTTGGGATCGTCACCGACATGCAGGATCGCTCCGGGGATCACGCCGAGCGTCTCGCTTACTCGCTTGAAGAGGAGCGGATCCGGCTTGGAGAGCTTCTCTTCGCAGGATAGGAAGAGGGTCTCGAAATGATGCAGCAGGTTGAGATCGCGAAGGATGCGGCGAAGGCGGGAATCGAAGTTCGAGACGATCACGAGGCGATAGCGTCGGCCAATGCGGAAAAGAAGGTCCGATGTTTCCGAATCCGCCATCCAGCTCCCCGGTCTCTCGAAGGTGTCATAGAGATCTTCGAAGAAGCTCTCGAAGGCGGCGGCTTTCTGAAACTGGTGCCCCGATTCCTTGAAGACATCGGCGACCAGTCGTTTCCACCAGGAGCGCTCGTCAGGATCTTCATTCCCGTCTCCACTTCGGGAAAAAGGTGGTGGTGTGCGTTTCCAGACGAGGGTGAAAGTCTTCTCGAGCGACTCAGGAGAGACAGGGTTTCCATGCTGCGTGGCGACCCTGGAATAAGTGACTCCCACCGGTTCGGCCAGATGGATGAGGGTGCCGGCGGCGTCAAAGCTCACTACTTCGATCGGAGGATGGCTCATGGGGGAACTCCGGGTGTGTGTCGGGCAGAGTCCGGAATAGACGCGATTTTCGAGCAAAGACGACTTGAAATGCCGGGAATTACGTGTTGCCTATGCAGCGGGAAGCGGATATCATTCCGACCCTGCAATCTTGAGACGCCGGGCGTTCGCGCCGGGTTTGGATGAAGTGGGCTAGTCCCGCTTTTTTTTGTTTCAGGATCCAAGGACTTCTTGAGCGTTGGAGAACATGACGAACGAACTACTGGCACTTTTCGAGTATTACGAGAAGGAGAAGGGCATCAAGCGCGAGACGATGATCGAAGCGCTCGAGACGGCCCTGCTTTCCGCCTCGCGCAAGAGCATTGGCCCGGCGAGGGAAATGCGAATCAAGATCGATCCCGAAAAGGGGGACATCCGTGCTTTCGCCACGCTCATCGTGCGTGACCGCGTCACCAACCCCTACGACGAAATCGACATCTTCACCGCCCGACGCATACGTCCCGGTATCGGTGTGGAAGAGGAACTCGATGTCGACATCACTCCTGCAAACTTCGGACGCATTGCGGCCCAGACGGCCAAGCAGACCATGATGCAGCGTCTCCGCCAGGCGGAGAAGGAGATGATCTACGACGAGTTCAAGGATCGCGCCGGGGACATTGTTTCCGGAACCGTTCGCCGCTTCGAGCGGGGAGACGTCTTCATCGACCTCGGCAAGTTCGAGGGAGTCATGCATCAGCGCGAGCGCGTTTCGACCGAGGAGTACAACGTGGGGGATCGTATCCGCGCCTACGTCGTAGCCGTGGAGAATGGTTCTCGCGGCCCAGAGATTCTTCTTTCCCGCAGCCATCCGAACTTCGTCCGTCGCCTTTTCGAATCCGAAGTGTCGGAAATCGCCGATCGCACGGTCGAGATCCGCTCGCTCGCCCGTGAGGCGGGTTACCGGACCAAGGTGGCGGTCTACAGCGCCGACGAAAAGGTGGATCCCGTGGGTGCCTGCGTCGGCCTGCGCGGCGCACGCGTGAAGAATATCGTTCGTGAGTTGAACAACGAGAAGGTCGATATCATCCGTTGGAGTGACGACATCCGGACTCTGGTCACCGAGGCGCTCAAGCCGGCCGAGATCAAGTCCATCACGGTGGATGAAGAGAGGCATTCCGTTCTGGTGAAGGTGGACGAATCCGAGCTTTCGAAAGCGATCGGACGCCGCGGGCAGAATGCCCGCCTCACGGCCCGTCTCACTGGTTGGGATGTACAGGTACAGAAGGACGAATCCGCGCATGAAGCCTTCGAAGCTCAGGTGGCAAGTGCTGCCGCAGGTATCGCGGATAACCTTGGGATCGACACTTCGATGGCGGAGACCCTGGTTCGTGGAGGGCTCAACAGCCTCGAAATGCTGGTTCATGGCGTCGACGAAGTCGACATCGCCGACATTCTTGGGATCGAAGTGGAGGAAGCTCGCGAGATCCGGAACCGGGCCATGGTTGCCACGGGCGAATCTCCCGTGGAGACCGCGGACTCCGGTAGTGCCGAGAGCGAGGTCGAAGCCGAAAGTGATTCTGCCGAACCCGTGAGCGAGGAAGCGGGAGCCGGGGACGAGCCGGTCTCGGAAGAAGCCGCTGCGGGATGATCCCTGCGCTTCCCTTCGGGGGCTCCCTGTTTGACAAACCTTTTCATAACTCCAAAGTAAAATTTCCCCTTCGACGGCCATCAGTTCTGTCATCCCCCTAGATCTTCCTTATGCCTCCCCGCAAAAACAGCCCTGCCAAAGAAGTCCGCGAACCGGCTGACGCCGAATCGAAATCGCTCGATGAGCAAAAGGCCGAGGCCTTGAATCTCTTCGAAAAGGGCGAGAAGAAGGGGGCACGGAAAGGTCGCGGAACCGCTCCGGCGGTGGAACAGGGGTCCCTCTACGGACACCTTGGTCGGGAAGATACGCTTGCTTCTCTTGCCGAGGCCAAGGCGGCGGTGAAGGCCGGGTCGGAAGAAATTGCGGAAGAGGAGCCATCTAAATCGGTTGAGGTCGTCGGAGACAAGAAGATCATCCATTTCAAGCCGCCTATCGTCATCAAGGAACTTGCGGCGATGATGGAGTTGAAGCCCGTGATCCTGATACAGGACCTCATGGAGCTTGAGATTTTCGCCAATCTCACCCAGGCCATCGAACCGGAAATTGCCGCTAAGATCTGTGAAAAGCACGGTTTTGTCTTCGAGAAGGAGCGCCGCGAAAAGGGTGCCGGAGTTCACAAGGTCGAGGAAGTGATTGAGGTGCCAGAGGCGCCGCCCCTTGAGGAGGTGGAGGAAGATCAGCTTTGTCTCCGTCCACCCGTGGTGACCTTCATGGGGCACGTTGACCACGGAAAGACCTCACTACTCGATGCTTTCCGCGGATCTCGTGTCGTAGCGGGAGAGGCCGGGGGGATTACCCAGCACATCGGTGCCTACC
>JAGRPC010000108.1 GCA_020439925.1 Verrucomicrobiia bacterium
AGACCACCGAGTCGCCGCGAGAGGCACACTATTATTTCGCCGGATACAACCTCCAGGCGGTTCGTCAGGGACCTTGGAAACTCGCCATCGCTCCGCAACCGGAGACCATGGGCAAGGGAGTCGCCTCCGACGCGAGCGGCAAGGAGCCTCGCCTTTACCAACTGGACGAGGAAATCGGGGAAATGACCAATGTCGCGGCGGCGCATCCGGAGATTGTCGCGAAGCTCAAGTCCCTGGCCGAAACAATGAGCGCCGAAATCGGTGGCAGCGACCCCGCGGCACGGCGACCCGCCGGATCGGTCGAAAACGCCACCACGCTTTACCCGACCAGCGATCCTCCCAAAAAGCCGGGCCGGAAAGCGGGCAAGCCGGTCGATCTCAGTGCCCTGAAGCCAGGTGACGCGATCGACTCAGCCGTTGCGCCCTCGGTGGATCGCCGGGCCTTTTCCATTTCATGCACGGTGGAAGGGCCCGCCGAGGATGCCATCATCCTCGCCCACGGCGGAGTGAGTGCGGGCTATGCCCTGCGCCTGAAGTCCGGAAAGCTGGCCTTTCTCGTCCGAAGCGGAGAGGCGGTCGAGATTGAGACGCCTTTTCCGGAAGGAAAGCCGTGGAAAATCGAGGCCAACCTCGCGGCGGACGCGACCATGACCCTGAGCGTCAACGGGCAGCCTGCCGTCACCGGAAAAGCCACGGGCCTGATCGGACGTCAGCCTCAGGAGGATTTTTGCCTCGGCTTCGACAACGCCCGGCCCGTGACGCCGGAACCGGTCGAGGGGCAATTCAAGGGTATGGTTTCCGATCTGAAGATCGTCAATCCCTGATCCGTTTCTGATCAAACAGGGCAGGGTCGACGATCGAACAGGGTTGGATCCGTTGCGAAAACCTCTTTTCCTGGATCAGCGAATTTCGGCCTCTTCGTCGACCGCTGCCCGGTAAGCCTCGAACCCCCACCGCCCCCAGGCCTGCGGCGGGGAGGGAGCCGAGGGGGGTGAAAGGGATTTCCTGTGATGGAGTGCTAGAGGCTTCGCAGACTGCGGGTCAGCTTTCCGAGATTCTTTTTCAGGTTTCTCGCTTTGGCGCTCTTTCCATTCTTCTTTGCGTTCTTGAATGCCCGTTTCGTCGCGCTGATCTGAGCGATGATCGATGCTCTGAGTTCGCCCTCGGGACCTGGAAGATCGAGATGGATCTGATAGGCTCCACGGGGATTGCCGGAAGACTCGCCGCTGACGCGAAGGTAGTAGCGCCCCGGTTGCAGGTTCATTGCCCTGTAGAAGTTGTAGCCGTCTCCACTGTCGCTATTCGCTGATCCGCTGACATATCCTCCTACGGAATCGTAGAGCTGGCAGCGGGTATCCGTAAATCCCGTGCTCCAAAAACGGACACTTCCATATTCAGGCACGACGAATGTAAAGTGATCAACATCGCCGAGCGGATCCAGAATCCGATCCATCGGTGATTCCGTAAGTGTTTCCGCCAGTTCGGGTCGAAGCACGAATACCTCGTAGGGACCTGAGGCTGGAGGAGAGTACGAGTAGCGCCCACCTCCCTTGACGATGAGGAGATAAGTTCCTGGTTGAAACCGTTCCCGAACGAAGTGGAAATTCGCGTGCCCCTGGACATCATGGGAACCCACGAAGGTGCCGACTTCATTGTAGACAAATCCTCCGGTGTTGGTTGTTCCGGTCGTGTAGGTCTCGAACAGTCCCGCCTGGCCCACCGTGATCCGGTAGAAGTCCGCCGATCCGGGCCTGAGTTCTCCGGGAAGCGATGACCCTGTGATGAAAGGTGCCGATTCCTGAGTCCGGAGGGTCATCGAATAGTTTCCCGTCTTGAGGGCGTTGATTGCGAACCCGGATTGAACTTCGATGAAATAGGTGCCGGCGTTGATCTGCCTGTCGAGAAAGAAGTTATTCTCCGCGCCGCCTTGATCGTCGGAGTCGACTCGGTTCCCCCCTTCATCATACAAGGTAGCCCTTACGTCGACGAAACCTTCCGAGAAGATGGCGATTTGTCCTGTCTGAGTCACCGTAAACCGGAAATAGTCGATATCGCCCGATGTCAGGGAAGCGGATCGGGTCCCGGGGAGAATCCAGGTTGCAGTGGATCGGGTGTTTCCATCCTCTGACAAGGCGGTGAGGGCTCCGCTGCAAAACAGCAAAGTCAAAACTGGCAAGAGGATGCGAAGGCGGCAGTTAGTAGAATTGGTTTTCATGACAACCCCTGTTTGTTGAGCCGCCAGGTGGAGTTACAACGTTTCCGAACTTTTTCTGAAATCCTCCAATTCCGGTGTCACCTGTCCTCCGAGACCTCTCTCTTGGTCTCTCTCCACGCACCGAAGCCCCCCACCCTTCGTCGGGTCAAGTGGCCTGAGAGGAATGGCATTGACTTAAGGCCTGTCCTCGATGGAAAGAACGCGAAAGATCCGATCTTGTAGTTATGTCAGGGTATGAAAACAAGATCAACCTTGTTGACGGGGCTTTTGACGAAACTCAATGGGTGCAGATGCCGCAGTCAACCGGAAGCCCTTCGCGCGATGCGCGACAAGGTCCGGGCTGCCTCGTTTTCCGACTGCGGTTCACGCTTCGGGGCGGTCCTCTCCGTCGAATCGCCGAAGCGGCCGCGCACCGTTAGATCGCGGCCCAAGGCCAAACCTTATCTAGTGACCTCCCGCAGGGAACACGTCGGAATCCTCGACCGATGACGATGTCGCAGGGCCGCTTAGGCCAATACCATTCCTGTCTGAAAGAAAATTCGAAAATTCGGTAACTCCGGCAACAAGGCCCACAAACAGAAGGTGACATGAAAATTATATCTTCAAACATCTTCATCGTAGCCCTCGTGGCGACTTCCCTGACAATCTTCGAAACCAAAGGCCGTGAAGGCGGGGACGGTTTCGTTTTTTCAATCGAAGGCCTGGAAAGGCATCAGCAAGCCTATCGAAATCTAACCCAATTGGCCGGAGCACGGATTCCGATGGAAGATGCCTTTTTCTCCGGGACCTGTTCCCGCTCGTCTGCCACCATGTCAAATGGCCTCTCCTTTCTGATTGGAATGGAAGAACTCCTCAGCGAAATCTCGATGTTGCTATCGAAGGAGACTCTCGATGTTCTAAAGGGAGTGATGGCGCAGCAATATCATACGACTTCGGGAGTTATCCAGGTGCGTTACAAGGGAAACGAGGGGATGCAGCCGTTCGCCAATTCTTCGCTTACGGTTCAATTCCTAAAGGAAGAAATGAAGATCGATGAGAAATGCTACCAGTTTCTTCAAGCAAGACTGCTCGATCTTCTTGGCAAAGATGACCCGACCGGGGAAAAGGCTGTCAAAACGGTCAACGAGGCCCTGTCCTCCATTCTTGCGAAGAATAGCGAAGCAGCGGCCGAGGCCGTCAAGATTTCGGGATTGATCAGTGAATTTGGAAAAAAGATGAATCAGAAGAGTGCCCAGCTAATGCAGGAAAACGTCTTGAGTACCGAAATGCGTGACGCCCCAATCCTTGTTGGATATGTGGGTCAGGATTACAACGCCATCAACCGAAATGCCTCGTTTTTGGTATGCAGCGAGACTCTCACTTTAGTGGTCTCCCAACAAAGCTCCCTGAAAGCCAGAACGGCGGCAATGGAGAGCCTTCTTGTCTCCCACCTCAAATATTTCATCAAGACAAAATTCAGGATTGATGCCCTGAACGAGTTCATGATGGCCCATCGTGAGAATGCTCTCTTGATTGCGCGGTTGCAGGATCTGCAGGCTGACTTGAACACAGCCCGCGGATTCTCCGAAATCCGGATCCAGGAACTTCTTGGGAAAGACGGGGTTCGCGATTCCCTCGCAGAAAACACTCTCTCGATGTTAGCCGAGCATGGCTTTTAGGCCGTTGGCCAAAAAAGAAAAGCGTTTGTTCCGGGTGTGTTTCGCAGACCTGGCGAAAAGAAACAGGCTTTTCCAGAAGGATGCGGATTGATCTCTCAACCATCGCATCGAGAGCCTCGTGTTCATTGGTGATGAAGTCGGCCAGGTAGTGCCTCTACAGACGCGGCCGAAGCTGTTGGACGTCAGCGAGCCAACCGCTTGAACCGCCGGGTTTCCCCCTCGAGCTCCCGGAGACGTCGGGCCTCGGAGAGCTCCATGCCTCCAAATTTCGACTTCCAGCGGTAGAAAGTCGGTTCGCAATGGAGCGAAGCGACATAGCCTGCCGGCAGGCAGCCCGTAGGGTGAGGGGAGCAAGGCAAATGCCGGGTTTGCAGATGAGTTCCGCGGGTGCCAGGCCGCTCTCGGCATCCTTCAGGATTCTGATGAGCCGCTCTTTGGTGTGGCGCGTTCGCTTCACTGGGTTCTTCGGGGTGTAGCACAACAACCCGAGAAACTCTTATTCGAAACGCTCCAGCTTTTCGGGGGCACCTCAAAAAAAATACATGTTTCTGGTAACCCCGACCGACCGACTGACCAGCTGGTATTGTCATGAACGACACCAATGAAATCACAAGCCGGCGGCGGGCGCTCAAGCTCGCCGGAATTCTTCTCGCCAATCTCCTCGTATTCCCAGGAATCTCCGAGGCACGAATCTGGACCGATATCTACGGAAGACAGGTCGAGGCGGATCTTGTCGAGATTCACGACGGGGGTAGTGCCGTCACGCTGCGGGTGCTCGACGGGAAGCTCTTCCGGATTCCGGTGTCCACGCTGAGTGAAGCGGATCGTCGCTATATTTCCAATCAGGGCGGCGGCGCCAATCCCGGGGGAGGAAATCCGGTCGGATCAGGCTCCGATCCCCACGGAAAGGAGAAGTCCGCGATCCGACAGCAGATCAGAAAACTTGAGGTTTGGCTTCGCCGAGCCATGCGGGAAGGGAATCGTCAATCGGTTCGGAAACTCCGATCCGGAATCAAGCGCCTCAAAAAACAGCTGGGTGCACTATAGGCATCACACGTCGGTGAGAGAGGAAAAAGACGCGATTCGTTTGCCGTCTCCTCCCTACTTCACGACTAAGCAATTGCGATTCGCTCGATTGAACTCATCGATGTTCTGCTGGGGAACGGCGCAACCGGAGATGTCGAGCCGTTTCAAGTTTCGAAAGCCGGAGAGAGGGAGCAGATCCGCCGTATTCGTGTTCGCGAGTTCAAGCTCCTCCAAGGTTTTGGAAATGGGGCCTGCGCCGAGAATCGAGAGCGCCTCGCGAGGAAACTCGGCTCCCGCGAGACTGAGTTTTTCGAGCTTCATTCTCCCGATGGCGACCAGTCCCGCGTTTTCGGTTGCCTCGATCTTTGCCCCGCGAAGAGAGAGGATACTGAGATCCGACAGACCAGAAATTAACTCGAGGGTGGACGCTTTCAGGCCGCCGCAACCACATTCAAGAACCTCAAGATCTTCAAATCGCGAGACCAATTCGAGGTGGATGTCGGACCAGGGCTTGGTCTCGGCGCCTCTCCGGATGCCAAGGATCTTCAAACGCTGCCAGACGAATCTTCCTGCTTGGACCTCGGCCATGGTGCGAACCGTGTAACGCTGCACCTGAGTCGGAGTGATCGGTTGCACCAGATCGACGGTCGCTCCTTCCTCGATCGCCCAGCGGATCATTTCTTCGTAGCGCAAAGTGAACTCGAGGGGAACCCGTGGCGAATAGACGGATTCAAGGGAGTTGGACTTCACTTCGTTCTCTCTTCGGTCGAAGGCCCATTGAGCGGATGGATCCTTGCCATCGAGTGTAAAGAGGAGCTGGAGCCTGTATAGTTCATCGAGAGCCCGGTTCACTTTTCCGCCACTTGCTGAGGAGGCTTCCGCTACGATCGCTCGCAGCCTTTCTCGATACATCCGTCCGAGACCGCTGTCGAGATCGCGCACTGCCTGTTGAGCCGCGGGGTCGAAGTTCCGATATACTACGGGATGAAAGGAGGGTGGCCCAACATGTCCGGGGCTGACGCGGTCCCGTTCCTCGCGAAAGATGGTGGCCGCGGCCGACCTGCCAGCTTCCTCGTATTGCTCGACCTGGCGATTGAGTGCCTCGCGATAGCGTTTGCGAAGCTCTTCGAGCTGGGTGCGGTGAGCGACGGTGAGCGGCAGAATCTCGGCTTCATAGGTCCTCCCCCAAGCTGAGAGGAGTTCATCAGGAGCCGCCCGGAATTCGGAGGGGCCTTCCTCCCCTCCTTCATCGTGAAATCGTTGCGCGACACTATCGATGGCAGTCGGTGACACGGGCCAGCGGAGTTCCTCCCGAAAGAAAGGAAGGAGGCTCCTCCCGGCGGCGAAGGAAGCGGCAACGACAAAATGGTCCATTCCCTCGATCTCCGAGTTGGCGTCAGGGAGTGAGGGGAGTTCGCGATTAAAGAGTCGCTCGAGAAATGGTTGGCCCCCGCAATCATCGTAGAGATGGGCGAACAGTCCGGAGAAGAACTTTCGGCCGGTCCCGGGATCGCTCATGGCACTTTCCGGCTGATAGTCAGCTCGGAGGATCAGGGAGGAAAGATGCGTCTTGCCTTCCTCCCATGCGCTACTGTGATCCGAGTTGGATCCCTGCGCGGCGCCATCGGAGATTTCCTCGCCAAAGAGCCGGAAGAAACTGGCGAGATTCGATTCCGTCTCTCCAAAGTGGCCGACCGAGGAATCGGGTGGAGCCAGCTTACGGGCGATGGGCCGAAAGGCTTCCGCCGGAGGTAGGAAATCAAAGTCGGACGGTGCTAGTTCCCGTTTTTCAACGATCTTGCGCAGCGCGTCGAGACGTCCCTCCGCGAGGTAGACCCAGCCGGTCTCCCAATTTGACGAGTCATCGGGTTTCCCCTCTTCGATGACAAGCCTTTGCGGTGACTTCGTTGCTCCCCAGTGGACGAGAATGGGATCAATACGGTCGAGGTGCGAGTCGAGCGAGTCGAGCAGGCTCCGTGCTGTAGCTTCCGTCCACCCATCACCAACGACCCGGATCTCGACGCGTTCACCCGTCCAGCTTCGTTCGGCGGGACTCGTGGCCGGTGGCGGGGGTGAATCCGCTGAATCCGTGGTCATCGGTTCTCGCGGTTCCATTCGAGCTGCCAGGTCGACCGTCGGAGGAAAAAGGGCAAAAGCTGAAGGCCCGGTCCGGATGAGTTGGAAGGCTCCCGCCGAGAATTCTTCAAGCGCTGCAGTCCCGTTCCGCCCCCACGGTCCCGAGAATCTCCAATCAGCTCCGCTTCTCCAGGCGTGCCCGGCCTCGGCGGAGTCTCCGAGCCAGAACGACCCGGGTCGGAGGCCTTCGAGTAATGGCAGCCCGGCCGTCTCTGCATCCTTCTCAAGCGGGAAAACCTCTCCTTGCGGTCCCATGACCGCCCAAGGCACAACCGGGATCCATCGGTCTGGGTAAGGAGACGGATTTGGATCGCTTTTTTCGATTTCACACTCCATCTGTCGTTCGAAGAGAAGATCCGAAGTCTTTTGCGAGCCTGAGGCCGTGCGCCACACCCGCAGCAAGCCCGATCGGCTCATCGCTGCGAAAAGGTTGTCGCGGCCACCGATGGCGAGACACTCCTCGGGAATGAAAGTAACCTTCTCGGTCGCCGTCGAAGCTCCCGGACTCCACCGGTGGACTTCTCCGTTGCGGTTCAAAAGGATCGCTTCGCCCTTCAATTGCGGTACGATCATCACGAACGATTCCACGTCCCCGACCTGAGATACGTTTCCGCCCCTTTTCCAGCGGAAAGCACGGCCATCGGCTCTCAGGGCACCTGTAAAAAGATCGGTCGGGGCTAACCAGACTAGATCCGTCAATTCAGGTGAATCGTTGGCACTCTCTTCAGGGCTGGACCAGATGGTGCCATCACCCCTGAGTCCGGAAACGCCCAATGATCCGGGTCGTTCCCAGATCCGGACTAGATCGTTCGAAGCCTCAAGGATCTCTGCATGAATGGAGTCGCCTGCTGTGTCACCAAAGTCGAGCATTGCGAGCTTGCCCCCGTCTTTCGGTCGCCCAGGCACCGTCAACCGCAGTGATTTCGGATGAGGTAACAGGCTATCTCGTTCCGCCAACGCTGGGAGACTCGCGCCATCGGCCTCGAACCGATTGTGGTTCCAGAGCGCGAAGATGGCCACAGCCGTGGCGAGGCAAGCGGCAGTCACGCCGCCGAGGAGGAACCTGCTTCGCTTAGACTTTTGCGAACGGACTTCTGCCGCTCGATTCAGGATTGGGTTGCGGAGAGACTCAACAGGAATCAAGTCTGAGCCTTCGAGAAGCTCCTCGAAACACTCCTGCAATTCCGCGGCACTTCGGAATCGTTTACCGGGCGAGCTTGATAGACATCGGAAAAGGATCCCGTCCCATCGCAGATCGAGACCCGGCACCACTTGAGAGGGAGGTGCGGGCACTCCCCACGGAAGTTTGCCCGTGAGAGCCTGGTAGAGTGTCACCCCCAAGGAGTAGAGGTCGCAGGCGGGGGTCACGGCGGTGGGATCCTCAAGCAACTCCGGGGCGATAAAGTGGGGTGTTCCAACGACAACGTCGGTGCGCGTCAGCTGCGCCTCCGGTTCGTTCCCTTCGAGCCGACTGAACTTCGCGAGGCCGAAGTCGGCGATCTTCACATTACCCCTTTCGTCGATCAGGAGATTCGACGGTTTGATGTCGCGATGCACGATCCCGCTTTCGTGGGCAAACTGCAGTGCGGAACAGATCTGGATGGCCCAGTAGAGAATGTGACGAGGCTCGGCATCTCCCGACCGAATGTAGGAAGAGAGCTCCGCGCCTTCGACATATTCCATCACGAAGTAGACCTGCCCCTCGTCCGTTTTGCCGAAGTGATAGAGCGAGACGATGTTCGGGTGGCGCAACCGAGCCATCGCGGTCGCCTCTCTCTGGAAGCGTTCGCCGAAACGGAACAAATCGTCGTCCGTTGCTGAACCGGAGAGAATCTTCAGCGCGACGACCCGATCTAGATTTGGCTGGCGGGCTTTGTAGACCTTGCCCATGCCACCACTGCCGAGAAGTCCGAGGATTTCGTAGTCCGGGAGCGGTCCCTGAAAGATTTCAGGACTGGGAGGCCGGAGATCGAATTCCTCTGACTCGTCGTCATCCGCAAAAGAATTGAACGCCATTGCACAGCATGAATCCGAATCCTCGCAACTTAACCTCCCGCCTCCTCAACACAAGGCGCTTGTTGTTTGTCTGGCATCGGGTGTCGGAGCATTCTCGCTGGCGAAATCCAAACTGAATCCTACAATAATGTGGTAGTGAAAGCTTTCGTCGCCGAGTTGCAGCCACATCGGAATGGATACTTCATTTGATTCTCCAAATCGCGGTTGGTTTCCCCAAACCTCTTGGACCTGCGTCCAAAAGATACAAGGCAGGGAAGACAAGGTCTCGGCCGAAGCCCTACAAACCCTCTGCTCCATCTACCGAGCCCCCATTGTCACTGCCTTTCGGAGCAAGCATGGTTTCCCGTTGGAGGAAGCCGAGGATTCGGCGCACGAATTCATCGTCTGGTTTCTCGGCTCCGGATTGCTCCAGCAAGCGGAGAGCCGTGAGGGTCGCTTTCGTAGCTTCTTGCTCACCTGCCTCGACAATTTCGCCCGGAACCGGCGCCGCAAGCTTCGTTCCGAACGTCGTGGGGGAAAGGCGATCCATGTCTCCATCCATCCCGATCCAGAAAGTGGAACTTCGGGCGTGGAAATTGCCGACGAAAACTCTCCGGCTCACGAAATCGATCTCGCATGGGCCCGCGCAACCCTCAAAGCGGCCCGTTCGCGGCTCAAGGCCGAGGAGATCGTCGCAGGACGTGGGGATGACTGGACCGTGATGCGCGAGTTTCTTTCAGCCACTCCCCAATGGACTCTCCCCGAAGGAGCCCTTCGAATATCGGTCACAGAGGGCGCGTTCAAAGTTCGGATTCACCGGCTCCGGCATCGCTTCCACGCGATTCTTACCGAACAAGTCTCCGCCACGGTCTCAAGTGAAGCGGAATTCCAGGATGAAATGCAGTTTCTCCGGAGCGTATACTCCTAGCCATCACAAAAATACTCGGCGGTTGTCCTGAATGGCGTGTTTTTGAGCCGCAGCGCGGTAGCTTGGAAAATGCATGATCTCGACGTAGTTGCGTCTTGGAGCGGTAAGCAGTGAGTGGTTTTTCTGCCGCCGTCCGGGCCCGGAGGAGGAGGAATCGGAGACGATCCAGCATGCGTGGGGTCAGTCCAAGATTTCTGAATTCAGACGGTGATGGATGGGCCGTCTTCTTCCGAAGTCATCGAGTTGGATCGCGATCGATGCGGAGGCTGGAGACGTGGTCCTGGGGCCGGCGAACATTCCGCATGGTTACCAGAACCTGGGGCCGGGAAAACTGGATTCTCTGGACATCCATCTCAGTCCCGAGTGGATTCAATACAACCTCGCGGAGGGCTGGGACAAGTCGAGTATCCTCCTCTCGGCGGACTCGAAAGTGGATCCGGAGGAAAACCCACCTGCCTAGCAAGGCGGCACGATCCCACGGCACGGATTCCAGAAAGCCGACCGCCTCTTGTCGAGGACGTCGGGGACGAAGTTGTTTGACACCGATCCGAGGGTTTCTTTTAATGAAGCCAATTGGTCACTTCCAACTTTGGGGCGGTCGCATCCTCCCTCTAACGACGAAATGAATTCCTATGGCCGAGTCCTGCTTGTCTTCTCGTCTTTTCTGATCCCGATTCATCCACTCGTCGCCGAAATCGGGGATGAGTGGGACACCCGTCGCGGGGACGCATCACCCCATTTGCTCTACGTCGACGTCGCCCGGACAAGCACGGGTCGGATTATCGCCGTGTCCGATGGCGGGGGGCTGATGATCAGCGACGACGACGGCGCAAACTGGGAATTCGGCCAGATCGAAGTGAACGGTATCCGTGCCGGAGATGGTTTCGGAACGATCCAGTTCATCGATGGCAAGCTCATCGCCATCGCGCGTACCTTGAAGGAGTCCCCGGGTATCTTTCGCTACGTCGTCCAAACCACTTTCTACACCAGTAGCGACGATGGTGAAACCTGGAGCGCTGCCGATTTCCCGATCGAGTATGTGCAACGGGGAACGAAGAAGCTCTACGGGGTGAATATCACGGAGTTGGTCGACGGTCCCGGCGGGGAACTCCTCGCCTACGGGACGATGACCGGATCGAACAATCTCTTCTGCTATTACCACATCGGAGGAGTCATCTTCCGGGATGGACCGTCGGGCTGGGAGCAGGCATTCTACGGGTTCGGTCCGGTCTTCGACATCGCCGTCGGCGGCGGTAGGGCGATCGCGGCGGCTCACAACGGAGTGCTTGACAGTGCCGACGGAGCGGGGTGGAACGGGTATCGGTTGCGCGACGCCAGTGTGACCAGCGGATCATCTCCTCTGGACTTGGACCATCTGAAGCGATTGCGAGTCAGGGATGTCGAGATCCACAACGGGACCTACATCGCCACCGCGGCCACTTTTGTTCCCTACAAGGGTTCGTCCTTCATCGACAGCAGCACGGTGGACAATTTGTACAATTTGAATTCGGCGGCTCCTTTCGGGGGTGGTTTTCCCTGGGAGGCCTACGAGCAAACGGGAACTCATGGGGAACTTTTCCAGACGAGTTCCGGACTCCTCGGCGTCGGGGCCTCGGGGATTTTCCTGTCCGGAAACGATGCGCAATCCTTTACCCTCGCGACTCCGCACGTTCGGGTTCCCTATGGGTTGGCGGTCCACAAGGGTGGGACCAATTATCTCGCGATCGAATCCAGCGAGGTCGTGTGGGAAAGCACGGACAACGGAGCGAACTGGACCAAGATCCGGGATGAACCCTCGGATTACTACTCGAACATCATGGCACTCGCCGGGAGTTTCTCCGGGACGATCTATGGCACGCAAAACACCTCTCCCACGAACCGTGACCTGTTTGTGAGTCGGGACAACGGTGAGTCATGGCAGCTATTCCAAGTGGGACCGACTGTGGATGTTCCCGCGTTTCAACTTCCGAACGGGGACCTGATCAGCCGTGCCCAGGGCGATATCCGGGTGAGCAGCGACGGAGGGGAGACCTGGACCACCAAGGACCTGGGAACGGGAGGGAACACGTTCGCGATGACGATGTCTCCGACGGGGCGATTGATTGCTCCGTGTAACGGAAGTGCCTTTCTCTGGGGCCCGGACGGTTCGCCGGTTTTTTTCAGCGATGACGGGGGCGACACGTGGGTGCACAAAGGCACCGCCATCCAGAACAATGAATCTCCCCGAGTGACTGTTGTCGGCAAATCCGGGCGGATCATCATCGTTCTCGAGAGAACCTATCCCGTGATTGATACACGGGTCATCACCAGCGACGACGATGGCGAGACCTGGCAGAGCCACGACTTCGAGACCAACGACGGACGGAACTACGTCGAGTTCGAGAAGCTGTTCGTCAGTCCGACGGGACGTCTCGTGGCCCAGACTTTGTCGGATAGAATCCTCACCAGCGACGATGAGGGTGAGACCTGGATCGTGCGGGTGGACTCTTCCTTCAACTGGACGGGTTCATTCCGACGCTGGAACCTGCGCGGTCTCGCTCAAGTGAATGGTCGTTGGATCGCGACGGCCACCTACGAAACTCCCGGCCCCCAATATCGACCGGTTCAAGTGATCCTGACCAGCGACGACGATGGCGCGACATGGCGCGAAAGGCCCTTTGCCACCAACATCGAGAGTTCGGTCATCCAATATCTGATTCCGGGCGAAGACGGGAGGATCATCGCCAGCGGTCAGAATTTCACGATCATGACGTCGGACGTCGATCCGCCGATCCTCGCCAACAATCCGGACGTCGAAATCCGCGAGGGCACGATCGGCCAGATCCCGATCGAGCGACCTCCTGTCGATGGAGCCCTCGAGATACGCTACAGCGGCGTTCAGGTCACGGCAATCGCACACACCGACTACCAGCCTTGCGGTGGTTTTTTGAATTGGGCCGACGGCGAAGAAGGTACCAAGACTGTTTCCCTGGAGACGGTCGACAACGACATCCTCGACGGGGAACGCATGCTGAAACTGCAACTCGTCTTCGAAGACGAGGAAGGCGTCACTGGCGAAATCGAGATTCCGATCAGCATCACCGACGACGATGGAGGGATGGAGGCGGGACTGCTGTTCGAAGGTGCGGAACACCTCTACACTTCGGAGCAAGGGGAGTCCGCCGCGTTGAAAATCTCCCTGGAGAGGGAACCCTCCGCCGATGTCGCGATCACGATCAGCGGTGATGATCCCGGAGAGGGAACCCTCTCCCAAAAGAGTTTCACGTTCACGCCGGCGAATTGGAACCGACAACAAACACTCACCATAACCGGAGTCGACGACAACTTTCCGGACGGTGATCATTCCTACTCCTTGATCTTCGGGATTTCATCTGCCGACGAAGACTACGAAAGCCTGAACGAAGTCGCTATCTCGGTAACGAACCGTGGCGACGAGGCTTACGAAGTCGGCGGTGAATTCCTCCTCGACCCGCCGGCCGTCAATTCGGGAGGGCCCGCCGCAAGAGCTGCTCTGAACAGGAAACTCAAAAAGCTGAAGAAGAGTCTGAAGGTGGCAAAAAGCAAAGGACAGGCTGCCAAGACAAAGAAGATCAAGTCACTGATCAAGAAGCTCAGCAAGAAGCTGAAGTCACTCTAGTTCCATGAGACTCAAGCTTGTCCCTCGCTGAAGCAAATGGGGCAGCAGGTAGAGAGGCTCAGGGCCTCGGGCTTGCGGGTATGGAACTCGACGAGGCGGAGGAGATTCCGATTCAAGTCCAGCCCCGGGACGGTACAGGCATTTCGGCTTGCCCTGAAAACGATTGACTCGGCCATTGACTCAGATCTCGGAATCAGGCGAACCTCAATGGTGAGGACTCCGACCCCGGGGTCTTTGGAAGGAAGGGAGCCGAGGGGATCAGAATGGGAAACCTCTGGCATTCGCCATCAACCCTGTGGACAAAGCCACCCACCATCCTACCCAGCCCGACTCCACCTATGCCGTCGTCATCCGATTTCCTCGATCACATTCGCCGGAGCATGGGTTCGCCGCCCCGTTCCCTCGGTTGGTTCAAGCCGTCGCCGTTCGCGATTCCCGAGCCGGCCTGGATGGTCCGGGCCAACGCGAGCGACGAGCCCTTGAAGGAATTTATCCGTGGACAGAAGTCACTCTGGAAACACGGCGTCGTCGTGTGGGGTCATGTCGTGAGGGCCAATCGTAAACTGTACGAAGACGGAAAAGACGATTGCCCCGGCACCTTCATCTTCTCCGCCACCGCTACTGACGATGAGGCGATTGCCGAGCTTCCCCGGCTGGTGAAGTGCCTGCATGACCTCATGAACCACGACGCCCCTGCACCCGGATGGACGCAGCGGGAGTTGGAATGGTGGGAGGATCTGCAAAACGACATGGCCTGCCACCGGGGCTTCAGACTTCCGGAATCGTGGATGACGAAATGCACCGACTACAAGGGAAGCCTGCTACTCCTGCATCGCCCACACCTCCCGGATGGAAAAATCCTGAGTCGCCTGCTTCCCCTGCTGGTCGACCCGGTCTCCTGCATCGCCCAGGTTGTGCCCGTCGAGATCTGGCCGGACGGGCTGGCCGCGTGGCTCGCGAACCGGTGCGGATTCCCGGAAACTTCGTCCGAGGCTCAGTCGGCAATCGGAGATTCCCTCCGATTCCTCGCCGATACGATCGGCGACCGCACCGAGCGGGAAGAGGCCTATCGCTCGGTGTTCGGCCCTATCGAGTCCGTCTATCATGAGCTGATCATCTCTCCCCATCACATCGATGTTTACCACTTCAGATGGGAACCACCTCGCGACGAGCACGGGTATGTAACCGGCGGGATGAGCGACGCCCTCCAGCCCGGAGGCGGCGATTTTTCACGGGTCGAGCTCGTCCTCTACACCAAGGAGCATCGGGAACACTACCTGAAATTTCTCCAATCATTCGCCCGCTATCCGTGGCAGACCGGGCATCCTATCCTGTCCCTGGACACCATTCCCCTTGGCGACCACGCGGCCAGTATGCTGGGCTCGGACCGCTTCACCAACCTCACGTTTCTTCCCGGAGTCTCGAAAGCGGAATCCGCCATCCACGAGTCGCCTACTCTCGCCGCCACTCAGACCAGACTGATGACCGTGGTGCCCCTGACGGATTCCGAATTCCAATTCAAGAATTCCCATCCTTCCCAGGCGTTTCTTGACTTGTTGCGGGAGAGGCGATTCGACCTGGCCTTTTCACCGGAACGACCCGCCCTGGTGTGACGAAGAGCGTCGCTCCCGTTGGCAGACAACCAAAGTCAACTCGCTCAGCACCAAAGTTCAAGTAACTAGCAGCGCCATCGACCCCCTGCGACCCCGGACCTTCGGCGGGAAGGGAGACGAGGGGACGAGAAAGGAAATTCCTGGTAGTTGGTGCCAGAGTTCCATTGAATTTCCAAAAGCGTTCGCCGCAATCCGGCCTTGAGGTAATTGCCATTGATCCTCGCCTCTTCTCATTTCTATCACGAATTTTGCTGAACCTCCCCGGAGGAAACGCATACAACGTGCCCCGTGTTCACTTCTTTTCCTTTCTACGTCTATCTGCCTTCAGTAAGACAGCGATGTGATGCCAGATGACCCGATGAAGTTTGGGGCTGGGCTTGGGATCGTTTTTCCGTGCGGTCGCGGTGCCTTTCTGGAAGAATCCACGGGCTGTTGACCGGGATGAGAAGACGGAGGAAAAGAAGACGTGATACACGACGAAGACGACGAACTGAACTTTTCTCTGGATGTGTCGCCTCCAGATCCCGATTGGCGGTCGCGATATCGCGATGACGCCGAGATTCTTGAACGGCTGCATCGAATGCGGTGGGGACGTCTCCTCAGATCGCTGCGCGCCTCCTCCGGCCCATTGTTTATCCATCCTTTGCGGGAATACTCCCCCCAACAAAGCCGCGAGATCATCGACGCCTTCCTCGGTAACATCGGCCAGTATGCTCTGGGAGAGCGCGATCTCGATTCAACCCTGAAATCGCTCGATCATCTTGCCTCCTTCGCTCCCGATGAAGTGTCTGGGGCATTTCAGACCATTATTGACCACACCCCAGAAGAAGAGCAGTCGACCTTGGTGAGCCGGATGATGCAATCGGTCATCTGGTCCCAGTATGTGCCGCAGGTCGCTCCTCCGGCGCGATTGGTGGAGTGGATACGAGCCCGGCTCACCCATCCCGATCGTGCCGAACGCCAGGCGGCGATCGGCTGGTTGATCCGGCACAAGCTGTTCGATTGGGAAACCGACCGTGTCCACCTCGAGGGAGCCGACGTGGAATTTCTCTCCGAACAACTCGCCAGGAACGTTCCGGCAGATCAACGATTGGCCATTTTTCGGATTCTTCGCCTGCGGTACGGTGAAGTGGACGACAACGAATTCACTCCCAGAATCCTGTCGGACCCGAAGTCGCTGGAGTGGGTCGCCTATCGCCTGAAAAGGGCCAACCAGGGAGACTGTGAGAGCGATGCCTCGCTTCCGCCGGATGCCGAGGTGTTCGTTCGCGAAGCGACGGATTTCCTAACCCGGGAACTTCACCGCGTTCCGTTTTCGGCTTACGAAACGAACTATTCTCTTCGGCAATTGTGGCAGGAATACACCCGGGGCGCCGAGGGTCCCGACGCCATTGGGCTTCTGACCGAGATCGCAACTACTCCGCTACTCGATCCTGCCTCCACCCGCCGGTTCAACAGCGGCTACGTCATTGAGGTAGCCCTAGCCGCCCTGGCCCGCCTCGGTGAGAAGGACGCGCTCCAATCCTATCTCGAACTCTTCGAAAAGGATTCCTTTCCCCACAGCGCCCACTTTCTGGTGGAGCACGATCCCCGGATGTGGGAAGAGATCCGCGATCATCTGCTCACCCGTCTCGCCGGAGAGAAACCGATCGCCGCTCGGCGTGAGACCTGGCAACTGCAGTTCCTCCTGCGATACGCGGATGGGACTGTCCTGGATTTTATTCGGCAGAATGCCGAGCGCCTCCCGACGGTGGTTCTTGGGGAAGCCGCGTGGAGGGTATTTCCCGAACGGACCTCCGAAGTTCTCCGGGTATTGCAGCAACGCGAACTCCTGGATCCCGCTCCTCTCAAGTTTTCGGTGGATTCATCCAACCTTGCCGGGGCGCTCCATTTCGAGGAACTGCCTCACACCTTCTGGCTTTCCAGCGACAGCGACGAGTATCCTCCGCGCTACGATCAAGCACTCCGTGACCTGGCGGCCATCAGCCGGGGCCGTTTCCCCGCAGGACGAGTCCGTCAGCGTGTGATCCCGGTTCCGGGGAGCCACGGTGAAGATGATGATCGCCGGGTAGAAGTTTCCTGGTATCTCGACGATCGACGCTTCTGCTTCCAGATCGAATTCCTCGGCGATTTCATGAATCTTGGCTGGCTCCTGCGAGCGGCCAATGAAGCGCTGGAAATGACTGGTCGCTCCGGCCGCGCCTTCGCTGTCGGCGATGGCACCTCCCACTTCAACCTGGTCTTCGGCGAACCGACCCCTTGGATCGATGCCTCGCGCGAGTTCTCGTTTCCCCTCCACACCGAGCCGGAGATCCCCGAGGTCGATGAGGCCAGTTTTCGCTTCCACCTTCTGCGGCGTTTCCAGAGCGCGACGGGCGCGGAATGATCCCGATCCCTCTGGGCCGAGATCGTGATCCCACCGCTCGTTATCCAATTCCTCTCTAACTACCCGGGCGTCGCGTGCTCGTGGTCGAAAGAGATCACTCTCCTCGTCAGCGGAATGGAGTGGAGGTAGATGATCGTGTCAACCGACCGGCAGCGCACCGGCCAGCACGGTTGCTTCCGGTTCAGCGGAGAATTCCACCCACGTGAAAGCTTCGAGGTTGATCAATCGATGGTAGGAGGGATTCCCTACTTCACACTCCCTTCCTGCCTTCCATACAGATTGTCGACATCACGGACGAACACAGCATCCGGCTGCGAATTCGTCAAACCCCCACCGACCCCGGGCGTGCTGCGGGAAGTGAGCCGAGGGAATGAAAAAGGAAATTCCTGGCCGTCAGTCAGTCGGTTCACCGCTTCTGCTTCAGTTTGTCGCTGCAGGCGAGCAGGATCAAACCGAGCGTGGTGATCCCGCCGAAGAGAAGGAGGATGAAGAGGAGGTCGGAATTCATAGAGTCGTTTCGATCCCTAGCGCAGAGGTCGGTGTTCCGCACGAAAAGAATGATTCGTGCGGGGAAAAACCTCCTGAGAGGGTTCAACAGATCCGGTCGACCCTTCTTGTGCCAAAGTCTTTTCGCACCCCAGCGACTACGATCTCTCAGAACCCGTTTTCCGGCCTGGCCACGATTTTCCGTCTCATTCCCTCGCCGACGGCAACTCGCTCCGCCTGGTGCGTGGGATTAGCGACACCCACAAGCAGGTCGTCCAAGCGACGAACCGGAGGAGTAGACTTTCTACAAGTGAGTTCCGGCAGTTCCGCGATCTACCGGGAAACCCCTTCGGTCTCATGTCCCGTCATCGTCAGAAACGGCCCGCAGGTGATCCGGAAGGTGGTCTCCGGTTCCACCCCGCGTGGCAAGACTTTCAACTCGACGACGTCGCCGGTCTCACCGCCGAGCAAACGCAGACATTCGGAAATCCCCTTCCCGGCGGTCGCGGTTCCGTTGATCTCCCGGATCACGCTCGCTTCCGGCAATCCGACTTTCTCCGCCGGAGAATCCAGAAAGACGTTCGCGACGAGGATCTCGTCCGAGCCGGCTTTCGTCCCGAGGGAAAAACCGACGCCGACATGTCGCCTCACAAAAAAGCCGACGTTGTAAGGAGTCAGCGGCAGTTGCTGCAGAATCGTCCAGCCGACTCCGCTGGAGTGGACGAGCATCTGATTCGACAGCACCACGACCCCGCGCTTTTGCTCCGTGTCCAGACCGACGAAGGCGAGGTATCCGAAACCGCCGCCGCCATGTCCGATCAAACGCGAGCCCTCCGGCTGATAAACCCGCTCCGTCATCCAGGGCGTCGCGGTTTTTCCGAATTGCGGTGATCCCTCGTGCTGAAACTCCTGCATGGCGACCAGCGAAGGGCTTAGCTCCGAATCGCTCAGTCCCAGGTTGGCGGAGACGAATCGCAGCAGGTCGTCGACAGTTGAGAAGAGTTTTCCCGCGCCCGCCATCGCCTTGAATTCGGCATTCTCGGACGTTTCGCCATTCTGCCAGTGCCCGGGAACGAGGCGCTCCCTCAGGCCGGCATCCAGGTTCACCTTCGTCGAGCTCATCCCGAGCGGTCCGGAGACATACTGCTCGATCAGGGCATCGAATCCCTTCCCGGTCGCGTTTCCGGCGGCGTGCGCCAACAAGGCCATTCCCACGTTCGAGTAGCCGAAGGCTTCGCCCGGTTTTCGATCGAGCCGGAAGGTTCGCAGAAACGAGTAGAGATCCTCCGTGTCGAAAGCATTCACCTTTCGTCTCATCTCCTTGAAATCCACCGCTCCCGATGCCAGCCTCTTTGGCTCATCCGGATGCCAGGGCAGGCCGCTGTCCTGGCGTGCCAGATTCACCAGACGGATTTGGTTCTCGCCGAAAGCCGGCACCGGAACCTTGTCCGGCAGATACCTGGTTACGGGATCGCCGAGACTCCACTTCCCGGCCCGCTCCAGTTCGAGCGCCATCAGAGCCGTGAACACCTTCGTGACCGAGCCCAATTCAAAAACCGTGCTCCCGCCGAGGGTCCCCGCGACCGACTTGGATTCGCAGGAAAGAATCGTGGTCCCTTCCGAGTCGATCAGACCGATCACCATTCCGCCGTGCGCGTTCTCCCGTTCCCCGAACTCGGATTGAAAACGCTCGATCTCTCGCCGGATCGAATCGTCGAACGGCTCCGCTTCCGCGAGTGTGCAAAACAGCGCCACGACCAATCCGCAACGGACCATGGAAACAGGATTCACAAACGGCGGGGATTGTCCATGCCCATCGTTGCGAACGCGACGGTCGATTTCGCCCAACCGTCTCCACCCCGCGACCCGACCCTCTCGAGTCGCTTCCTTTCCGCTCTTCCCGCCACAATCCTTGCGTTTTCGTTGCCGCAGCCGGTGGGGTTGCCTGTGGTGGTGGAGGGCTTCGGCCCGGAACAAGGGCGCGGACAACCGGGGAGGCATTCGTCCCGGTTGCAGGATCGTTTGATCCCGGCGAATGGATTGGTTCCCGTGCTTGACGGCTCGGAGGAAAGCCAGTGCAGTTTCCAGATGAGGGCCTGGGTCGCCCTCCAAACGCAAGGATGACATGAAAAGGCGATTGCGGTGCAAAGGTATCTTGATCGGAGGCGGGTGCCTCCTGGCCTGTTTCGGGTCAGGAATGGCGGCTCCCCGATTCACGGAGTCAACGATTCAGATTTCTCCCGAGGCCCCGTTGGAGTCGGAAGTGGTCACCTTTGCCTTCGAATTGAAGAACAGCGGAGAGGTTCCGGCGGAAGGCGCTCAACTCGCGATCGAATGGCCCCTCATGGGATATTTTGTGGAGGTGCGCGGGCTGAACGAACCCCGGATCGATCACGAAAGTCGTTCCATCGAAGGCTCTCTGAACCTCGGGCCGGGGGAGGGCCACCGGGTTGAGTTGGATGTGCTGGCTCCCCGGGACTCGGGGGGAGATTCCCTGAGCGTCTCGGTGCATTTGGCACATTACGGAAGTGGGGCGGAGTTGTGGGATCACAAGGCCGTCACGATCGCCACGAGAGTTCCAGAAAGCGGTCTTCGGATGGGAGGACTCCGGATTTCTACGGCGGGAATACTGGTTCTGATCTGGCTGATTTGCCTGGTCGTTGTCTGGATGCTGGTGGCGCTTCGGTTTCGGGGCCGGAAGGGTGGGGAGCCGGGCTGGCGCGGCTTTCTCGGTCCGCGGGCCACGGCCTTGGCTCTCATGATTCCGGTGGGCTTCTGGCTGATGTTTCTGGCGATGGCCCTGCGGGACTACCGGGCGCTCTATGAATGGACGGAAACGACCGCCACCGTGGTGGGAAGGCGCGTGATCTCGGAGACGGTGAGCAGCAACAGTTCGAGGGCGTCGGGAGGCGGCACGGTAACCACCAGCTCCGAGATCTATTCGCCGGAACTGGCGTTGCGTTATCCTGTCGACGGGGTGGAGCGATTCTCCACTGGCTACGACACGGGATCCTCCCTCAGGATCGGAGGGCGCCTCAGGCGGGAGGAGGAACTCCGCAACTGGGTGCCGGGAGCCCGGATTTCCTGCTGGTATGATCCAAAGAACCCCGGGGATGTGGTGGTCCGGCGAGGCTTCGGTGGCGCCTACCTGTTTGCCCTGTTCCCTCTGCCGGTCTTCTGGGTCGGGCTGAAGCGCTTGAAAGGCGCAAGATAGGGCCTGTGCCGAGGGGGACCAAAGGGAAGGGTAAAGGGGAATTCCTGGAAGTCATTGATCGATTCGATGCTGATGCCAACGATTATCGATTTGGAAGATTGGTGTGCAGGGCGGACCCTCTCTGAATCGCTGGACTGCCTTCTCACCGGAGCAATTTGTGTCTACTCCGGGTCTCGGGTTAGGAGACCAGACTGACCATCCCATGACATCTCGATGAATGCTCGGCAATCTCCCCAGCCCCCCCGGTCTGCGAAACTCGCGACGCGCCTCTCCTTCTTCTCTCCCCTGAGACGTTTCGTGATCCTGCTCGCGTCGGGGGTGCCCCGCCTGTTCGCCTTTGTCGAAACTGGGCCGGCTCGCTACTTCTCGTTGAGTCTCCCCGTGGTTTTCCTTGTCCTGACTGCGCTTTCAACTGTGGGGATCGCCGGCGAACCGGCTCGAGGTGTCGGGGGGGTAGCCACATCGTCACGGAACTATCGCGAGAGGGCTGCCCCGAGTGCCTCCGTTTCTCCCTCCGCCGGCGAGGCTCCCGTCTTTCCAATCGACGAAAGACACGCGGAATCGCGCTTCGGCGGTAAGACCTACCGCGTGGAGTTCACGTCGGGTGGTGCCGATTCCGGCCCCATTCCGGCCCAGAGGTGGGCCCTCGGAGGGCGCCACAATCAAGCGATTCGGAGACTCGAGCTCGTCTCCGAAGACGGCGGATCGACTCTCGAGGGCGACATCTACTATCTCCGGGAGGGAGAGATCGCGTTCTACGGACGGAGGCGGGGCCCCGAGTCGAATCGCTACCAGGTCGGCGTTCGCTGGGGAAGCGTCTTGGCACCGTGGCACGCCGAAACCGACTGGCTCATCGGAGCCGATCCGTCGAACCCGGTCGTGGCCGTGTCGGGGGAAGGGCAGGACGGAGGCAAACACCTTCACGGACAGGTCACGCTCGCCAATGGGGTGGTCCGGGACTTTCATGCCATCATGATGCCACCGAATCACCCGAGTCTCCCCGACGAGGCGACCCGTGCCGAGGATGCTCCCGCCACGGCCGACACCGGCGCCTCGGCTGGCGAAAGGAAGGATTCCGGAAAGGCCGACAAACCGCAGGCCGATTCCGAGGATGGGAAACTCCTTCTCCGCTTTTTCAACGCTCCGGTCTCCTCGCTCCTCAATGTCTACGAGAAGCTCGTCGAAAAGCCGGTCGCGAGAGACGATTCCCTTTCCGAGGGACCGGTGATCACGCTGGTCAACCCGACCGGGGTCGATCGACGTGGGGCCATTTCGCTGATCGAGTCCGTTCTCCTCGTCAATGGCTACGTGTTGGAAGAATCCGGCGAAAACGGCTTGGCCGCGCGTTTCGTCCCCTCGCGCAAGCAAGGGTGGAAGCTCAGTTTGCCGGGAGACGGTCCCGTCGAAGCAGCGGACCAAACCATCCGCGACGAGAAGAGTCGGAAGGGTCCACCGAAGGAGGTCATTGAAAAGTACCAAGCGCTTTCGCCGGAGAAGAAGGAGCGGTTTCGGGAGTTCATCCGCCAGACCATGGAGAACTTCCCCGACCTCGACCGGGAAGAAAGAGGAAAGCGGATCCAGCAGTTTCTCGACGAACTCTCGGAGGCGGACAGCTCCCCCGCCGAGCCCGGGCCTTCGAATTCGCCTTCCGGCTCTGGCAAACCGGCCGAACCTGCCCCCCGCTGAGGCGATCGTCACCGGGCGATACCTCTTTTGCCTCCCTCTCGAGCCGGTCGAAATCCGACCTCGCGACTACAGGTCTTTCGCCACCCCTTTCGGAATCTCGGGAACGGGCGCGGGTTGTTGGCTCATTCTCGTCTTGGTGCCCCCGGAGTGATAGAGGACCGTCACTCCGGATCGGCGTTCGTCTCCGACGAGGTTGATGAGATTGGCGGGGAGGCCGGGAAGCCGGAAATACCAGGTCGACTCGAGGAGATCGCTGTCTTCCTCATGGCGCTCGGGAGGTCCGAACTTTTCGGTGAGCCCCTGTTTGAAGGTCAGAAACTCGTTCAGGTGGTCTTTCGATGTTCTCTCGAGCTGAACCTGCGCGCTGTAGAAGCCGCCATTTTCAAAGTTCAGCGTGAAGCGATCGACGCCGAAGCCCGCAAAGGTTCCCCCGTCGAAGCTGACTCGGTCCCGGGTCGATTCTTCCGGGTTGTGCCGGGCCCCTGTCCGCTCCGTCAGCATCGTCACCGCTTCGGCAGTGGCGGTGCCCCAGGGGATATCAAGAAACCCGTCGAGCGGCGGCCTGGTAGGGGACGGTGCTTGGTCTCCGTCGCTCGTCGGGTCGGCGATTGGAGTCGGGACCTCAATTTCGGGGGAGACTTCGATCCGGGGAGGGGGGTCGGACAGAGTGGCGACCGGGTTTTGTTCAGGTCCTCCAGGACCGGGGGCCAACACCCATACGGATGCGGCACCGACGAGGGCGAGGAGGGCCGCGACGAGAGGCGTCCGGACCGTGCCCGAGGCCTTGGGCCTGGCTTGTTTCAGGGCGCTGAGCTGCTCTGCCGCCCTCTCGTTTCCGGGTTCGATCTGCAGGCACTTTCGAAACCAGGCTTCCGCCCGTTCCCGGGAGGATCGACGGCCGGTCTCCCTCCAGACACCGGCATGAGCGCAGCCGCAATCCGCGAGAATGTCCGCCCGATAGGGAGCGAGGGCCGCGGCCTGCTCCAACTCGATGATGGCCTCGTCGTGGTTGCCGAAGGTCAGGAAATTTCGCCCCTTCCGGAGATGTCCCTCCAGCTTTTGACAGAGCCTCGACCAGTCGTCCTCCGACAGGCCGGCCTTGATAGCGATCTCCTTCAGACTCTCCTCAGTCAGCGGATCGTCCGATTCGGCGAGCTGGATATCGAGCGCGTTGCGCAGGAATCTTTCGAGGTCATCCGAATGCCGATCAAAACTCATGCGAAGGGTAGTGCGACAATCGCGAGGCAGACGGTCGACCCGCGCAGTCCTATCTGGATCGCCCCGCGATTTCAAGGGATTTCGTCTCCATCTCTTGGGGTCAGGCAAGGTCTTGTGACAAACCCGATCGAAGCCGCAGGGGGATGGACAAACTGAACGGCTTCATCGTGAGCCCGAGCAAGATCAAACGCCGCGTTGCCAAGGTGACTCTAACCGCGATCGACAACCTGCTTTCCAGGGCAAGGGAGCAGGTGAAAGTGATCCAGCGAAAGTGCGCGCCGTTCCACCCTTCGATGTCGACAGACACCGAATCTGCAGTCCATCATCACGGGATGAAACGCGCTCGTTTGCTTGTCGTGGTGATTGGAATCCTGCTTCCCTATCTGGCGCGCATCCCCGGGATGTTTTTCAAAGGTAGCGAATGGATGACCTCCTACTTCGAATCGCCCCTGATCGTCGGAGTCACGCTGATCCCGATGGTCCTCTGCTGGGGTGGGATCCTGCAGGCCACCAGCGGCTTCCGCCACGCTAGTTCGGTCTGGTTTCCCGCGATCTTCGGCTTTTTCCTGCCAGCTCTCGGAAATGCGGGAATCGATCTCGAGACAAACATGGCGGCGATCGCGGTGATGTTTTTCCCCATCTATTCTCTTCCCTTGATCTTCGTCGGCTGGCTTCTCGGCCGAAGTTTCGACCGCGACCAATCCGAGAGGCCGTAAGAGAAGGTGTGCGTTCTATCTCCGCCGCCTCATTCGGCCTTCGTCTCTCCACGCTTCGCCCGGATGGCAGCCCGGATCCCCTTGAAGATGGCATAGACTCCATAGACCATGAGAAGCCCGGCGCCGGTTGCCGGTTTCAGGTTGTAGCGGGTCCCCGATGCAAAGATCCAGGCGAGTGCTCCGGCGCCGAGGACGAGTCCGGCCGATCCTAGACCGATTTCCGTCCACGCCTCCTGCAACTTGCGTTTTCCTTCGAGGCGGCGCGAGGCGGTGCCGACGATCACGAGGACGAGGATCGTCAGGGCGAGAAGAAGATGGGGGACCGAGTAAAGGGTGAGGTGGGAGAGATTGCGGCCGATGAGTGCAAGTGTCATCTGAGGGGTCATCGCCAGCGAGGCGAAGAGGAGGAACAGGGCGGAGAGAACCCCGGACCGAATGAGAACGAGCAGCGCAAAGAACATCGAGGCCAGCGCGGCGAGGGTGAAGTAGTGGAGGAAAAGCCGGTGATCCTCGAAGACACTCCGATAGCCCTCCACGAGGAGGCGGCTTCGTTCCTCGAGAGGCATTCCGGCCCTTTTCTCCGGGTCCACGATGGAGTTGTACATCCAGTCGAAGTACCAGCGGTCGTCGAAGAGGGTGAGCTTCGGATGGGCGTCCAGATGGGTCTTCATCGCCTCCGCATCCGCGATGGCTTTGTCAGGGTCGTTGGTGGGTTCGAAGGGCAGAGGTTCCGTCACTACCCGAAATTGCAGCAGGAGGAAGATCAGAAAGGGCAGGGTGATCAGGAAATGGAGGAAGGCCAATCGCCGAGCCCAGGGATCGGACTTGGAAGGATCGTCATTCACGTTTCTCATGGCGCGGGGTTTCCTTTCTTTTGTCGTTCGATCACACGTTTCGAAGCAGCGACTGACCGGGTGAAGTCGGCTTGCACGACGAATCCACGATCGAAGGAAGCGTGAAGTGTTCGGATTTTCAATCCCGGAGGAGACGGTCGGTCGCGGAATCCTGAATCTGGGCAAAGACATTCGAAACCGGCTCTATTGGACCCTCTTGAACTGCGGTCACCCTGCCTGCCAGATGCACGAAAGCGTGAGAGGAAAGTGTGGCGATCAGGCCCCGGATGGGGGAGGATAGGCATTTATCCGGCGCCTCTCATCCCTGCGACCATGTGTTTCCGTCTCTGCTTCCAATTGCTTCCCGCTGTCTCCTGGATTTTCGTGGCCGGAATGGGTCTTTGCGGAACGCTGCGCGGAGCCGAACCCGAAGCTTTCGAGGCCTTCCTCAAGACGCACTGCGTGAGCTGCCACGGTCCCGACAAGGAGAAGGGCGACTTGCGGATCGACGAACTCTCCCGCGATTTCGCGCTGGGAATCGACGGCCATCTCTGGGCCGAGGTCCTCGAGCAGATCAACGCCGGGGACATGCCGCCGGAAGACGAACCGCAGCCGACACAGGACGAGATCACGGCTTTTGTCGCGAAACTCGACGGAAAGATCAAGGAAGGACGGGCGGCACGGATGGCGGCGCGGCCTCCGGTCTCGCACTATCGCCTGAGCCGGAAGGAATACCAGAACACGGTCTACGACCTTCTCGGAGTGCGCTACGATCCGGCGAAGCCCGGCGAGTTGAACGAGGACACGCTCTGGCATGGCTTCGAGCGCATCGGTTCGGAGTTGTCGCTCTCGCCCTCGCACGTGGACCGTTACTATCGCGCGGCCGAGATCGTGCTGGACCGCGCTTTCCCGGCCACGGCGGCCGGAGAGACGCGCAAGGTTCGCCAGACGGCGGCGGATCTGCGCTACGGCGGCGGCAAGGACCAGCAGGCGGCGCTGGACCGCTTCGGCATCAAACGACCGCTGCGTTACCTGATGTTCCCCGGCACCGTCCAGAGCGCGCTGACATCCAGCACCCTCGGAAGGACGGGACCGGAACACAGCGGACTTTACAAGCTTCGCCTCCAGGCCAGTGGCGTGCGTCCGCCCGGAGGCCAGCCGGCCCACCTGAGCATCGGCACCCGGAC
>JAGRPC010000599.1:0-2675 GCA_020439925.1 Verrucomicrobiia bacterium
GCCTGCGGGAACTGGGGCCGTCGCCGCCTCCCCGTGGACATGCGCGAATTCGAATGATCCTGACAGAATACCCATGAGTGCCTTCCGGGATCCCAGTGTGCGGCGCGAACTCCTTTCACGGGCCAGGCAGCTCGTCGAGAACGCGGCACGTGGCCTTCCACCGTCCTCCGGGGGGCTTCCTCCGGAGATTGCGCAGATTCCCTGCCACGGACTTTTCGTGACCCTTCGGCGTGGCACGAAACTGCGTGGGTGCATCGGTCACTACCGGGTCGACCAGGCAAATCCGGTCGGCCTCCTGCTCGACCAGGCGGCTCCCGCCGCCACGGTGAAAGACCCGCGCTTCCCGCCGGTGGCACCGGGGGAGGCCGCCCTCCTGCGTATCGAACTGACGCCCCTGCACGACTTCCGAACGATCGACGGCCGCGGACGGGACCGCCTTCGTTCCGTCGTCGTCGGCAGGCACGGGGTCATTGTCAGGGACGAGGGGAAACGTGGGCTGCTTCTTCCCCAGGTGGCGATGGAGAACGGATGGGATGCCGCGACCCTTCTCGCGAGGGCCTGCCAGAAGGCCGGGCTTCCCGCGGATGCGTGGACGCGTGACGAAGCAGAAGTTCTCACCTTCGAGGGGGATCCCTTCGGCGAGGAGCTGTCGCCCGCCGAGGCCGCCCTCGCCGCCGCCACGGGAGTGTCCGGTGTGACGAGACCGCCGGCGCGGGCCGGGCAGTTCTATCCTGCCACAGCGGCGGGTATCCGTACGGAACTGGATCGGTGCTTTTCCACGACCCGCGGCCTTGGTGAGGATCCGGCCCGGGCCGTGATGTTGCCGCATGCGGGATGGAGATTCTGCGGGGATCTCATCGCCGGTGCATTGGCCCGCGTTCATGTGCCCGAGGTCGCCGTGATCATCGGTCCGAAGCACACTTCACTTGGACCCGAGTGGTCGGTGAGTGCGGCGGGTCGCTGGGAGTGGCCGGGAGCCAACCTCGAGGTGGCCGGGGAATGGGCGAGATTCCTCGTGGAGCGTTGTCCCCGCCTTGTCAGGGAACATGAGGCGCATCGCGAGGAGCACGGGTGCGAGGTGCTCCTGCCCTTTCTCCACCGTCGCAATCCTTTCGTCCGGATCGTCCCGATTGCCATCGGTCGCGCCAGTTACGAAGAACTGGAACCCCTGGCCAAGGCCCTCGCCGATCTGCGGGAGGAGCTGGGGGAACGTGTCCTGTTCGTCATTTCGAGCGACATGAATCATTTTGCGGACGACGCCGAGAATAGGCGACTCGACAGTCTCGCCCTGGAGCGGTTCGAGGAGGCCGACGCCCGCGGACTCTACGATACCTGTCTCCGCCATCACATCAGCATGTGCGGACTCCGTCCCGCCGTTGCTGTCCTGCGTGCCCTCGGGATGGAACGGGAACCTTCCGTCGAGATCACCGGCTACGAGACGAGTGCGAGGGTGACGGGCGATCCGGACCGTGTCGTCGGTTATGCGGGAGCGGTCCTGGAGTGAAAAGTTCCCGGTCAGGGCAGGGTCTTCAATCTCAGGTTTCGGAAGGCCACCGAGCAGCCCTTGCCGTGGTCCTGCAGCGCGATGAAACCCTTCTTCCGGCTCATTTCGCCATCCCGGTCGGTGACGCGGGAAAACTCGATGCCGTTGATTTTCTGGATGAGGGTGTCTCCATCGGCGATGACTTCAAGGGAGTTCCACTCGTGCTCACGGTAGTGGGCTTTCACTTTCGCAGGATCGGCCTTCTTTTCGACTGATTTGGTACCGTCCTCCTTGATGAAAGCGGCCTGCCCGGCTGTGGCCATGAGATGGCGGACCTCCTTTTTCGGATGGTCCTTTGCAAGGAGGGAGTGGTGCCAGAGCCCCATCGCGTCGCTCTCGGCCACTTCGACCTGGTAGCCGGTGATCTGCCAGTCGCCGAGATCGTCACTGCGGACCTGGACGCCGGAGTTGCCCTTCTCCCAGCGAAACTCGAGCCGGAGGATGAAGTTGGCGGGCTGTTCCTTGCGCCAGACCAGCCAGTTTTTTTCCTTTGCCTCGCCGGTGCACCAGATCGCTCCGTCACGCACTTCCCACGAGCCGGGTTTTCCGTCCCACCCTTCGAGGGTCATTCCGTCAAAGAGGGAAACGAAACCTTCTTCACCCTTTCCGGAACGGAGGAGCGCTACGGAGGCGAGGAAGAGGCAGACGAGGATGGAGGCGCGGCGCGTTTTCATGTCGTGAAGTGGTCTTCGGGGGAGGGAATGTCAGGCCTGGGCCGTGAGACCGAGTGCCTCGAGGACCTCGGGCGGAGGCCCGGTCCACTCGATGGAAGGAATGTTGCCGCGGTAACCGAGATCGTGCATCCCCGCGGGCGTCGTGTAAAAGCCCCCGGCGACGAGGTCGCGGAGCCTCAGGAAGAAGCTTGCCGGGAACTCCTTCGGGGTGGATTTCGCCGCCTTGGCCAGTTCGCGGCAGATGGCGAGCTGGTCTTCCTTAGGCAGGGAAACGAACGCCGTCCCGCCCCGCTTTCCGGCGAGTCCGTCGAGGGCTTCGAACCCTTCCAGAAGAAGCTGGCGATCGCGTTTCTGGTCCGGGTAGGGAGAGCTGATCCATTCGTCGAGAAAGTCGGGCACCCCGACCGCGGTGGCGCCGGGAGAGGAGCCCTCCGTGGGAAGGAGGAGATCGCAAAGCA
>JAGRPC010000599.1:2740-3115 GCA_020439925.1 Verrucomicrobiia bacterium
TTCGTCATGTCCGGATCGGGACCGTAGCCGGTCGCGGAGGGAAGGGGTGCGTCCGCGGCCCGGAGGGCGAGGCCGCCGAGGGCCGGAGTCGCGGCGGCGGCGGAGATCCATTTCAGCGCGAGACGACGGTCGATGCGCGGAGGGAGAGATTCTTCGGGAGGATTCATGTCACAGGTTTCCGCGTTTCAGTTGCTCCACGAGGTGATCCGCCGTCCTCCAGGCGAGGGCGAGGATGGTGAGGGTCGGATTCTTGTCCGCCGTGTTGGGGAAGGTGGCGCCGTCGGCGACGATCAGGTTTGGTACGTCCCAGGTCTGGCACCAGCCATTCGTCACGGACTTGGCCGGGTCGCTCCCCATGATGGCCCCGCCGACTTC
>JAGRPC010000109.1:0-333 GCA_020439925.1 Verrucomicrobiia bacterium
GCGGCGCTGTAGCAGTCGAGGTGGAAGTGCTCGACTCGAACCCAACGGCTCTTCACATAGACGTTGCAGATGACCTGCTTGTTGCGGACCTTCGCCTGGAACTTCACACGATCGCCGCAGTGCATGCAGTCGACGCTGCTGCCGGCCTCGACGTCGCGGATCACCGCACGGCTCTTGTTCGGCCCCTTCACCTTCTTGCGGGCAGTCGGCGTGGGGGCTGCGACGGTGAGCGGGTTGGTGCGCATGGTCTCAGAACTCATGCACAGGTGATCGGATCGCGAACGCCCCGACCTGAACATTTCGTCAGATCGGGGCGGAGTGGTCGGGGCGGAG
>JAGRPC010000109.1:425-6730 GCA_020439925.1 Verrucomicrobiia bacterium
TTCACCCGATGCGGACCGGAATCGTCGCCGAGTTCCTTCTTTCGGAACGTCTCGTAGTCGGTGAAATTGCCCTCGAACCACCGAAGTTGGCTGTCGCCCTCGAACGCGAGGATGTGGGTGGCGACCCGGTCGAGGAACCAGCGGTCGTGGCTGACCACGATGGAAGTGCCTCCGAAGTTGACGAGAGCCTCTTCAAGAATGCGCAGGGTCTGAAGGTCGAGATCGTTGGTCGGCTCGTCGAGGACAAGGAAGTTTCCGCCCCTTCTGAGGATCTTGGCCAGGAGAACGCGGTTCTTTTCGCCGCCTGACAGATTGCCGATCCGATCGTTGATTCGTTCGTTGCCGAAGAGAAACCGCTGCAGGTAGCTCCTCACGGAAATGGTTTCATCGCCGAAACGGACCGAGTCCTGCCCCTGCGAGACTTCTTCGAGAACGCTCTTGTCCTCGTCGAGGGCGAGCCGGGTCTGGTCGACGTAGTTGAATTCGGTCCGCTTCCCGATGCGGACCGTGCCCGTGCTGGGTTCGAGTTCTCCGAGAATGATCTTCAAGAGCGTCGTTTTGCCCGTTCCGTTGGGGCCGACGACACCGACACATTCTCCCGCCTTGAACTCGAGGTCGATTCCGAGGAAGAGCGGCTCGCGGCCGTAGAAATGGCCGACTTCCTCGAGTTCCACGACGACATTGGCCAGTGGGGGAGGCGTCGGAATGACCAGATTCATGTTCAATTCCTTTTCGGGCGCCTTCTGGGCCTTCACCGCATAGTAGTGATCGAGGCGGCTGCGCTGCTTCGTGCCGCGGGCTTTGACTCCCGCGCGCACCCATTCGATCTCGCGGCGGAGAAAGCTCTGGCGCTTTTGCTCGGCAGCCTGGTCGCGTTCCTGCCTCTCCGCTTTTGCGTTCAGGTAATCGCTGTAGTTGCCCTCATGGGAGAAAAAACGCCCGTCCGATAGCTCGACGATTCGCGTTGCAATGCGGTCGAGAAAGTAGCGATCATGGGTCACGAAAAGGCAAGCGCTGTTGGATTCGGCCAGCCAGCCCTCGAGCCAGGCAATGGCGCCGGCATCGAGATGGTTTGTCGGCTCGTCGAGGATGAGCAGGTCCGGCTGGGAAAGGAGAGCCCGGCACAGGCCGACGCGGCGTTTCTCTCCTCCGGAGAGCAGGTTCACGGGACGGTCTCCGGGTGGCGCGGAGAGTTCCCGACGGAGCATTTCGACCCGGGACTCCAGATTCCAGCCGTCGCCATGCTCGATGCAGGCGAGGAGGCGGGCGGATTCGGCGGGGGACAAGTCATGGGTGTTTTCGTAGCGCTCGATCGCATCGAGCAGTTCGGCGGCCCCGGCACGGATGTTGGCCTCGACCGTGGCGGCTTCGTCGAGTTCGAACTCCTGGGGCAGGTAACCGACGACCAGCCCCTGGCGGCGGGAAATGGTTCCCGAGTCCGGGCGCTCCTCGCCGGCCGCGATACGGAGGAAACTCGACTTACCACAGCCGTTTCGGCCGACCAGCCCCACCTTTTCCTTCGGATAGATGGCCAGAGAGGCCCCGTCGAGGATGGCGTGGCGTCCGAAGGAAAGGGAAAGATCGGACGCGGAGAGGATCGCATCGTTCTGGACGGGGGAGGGCGGCATGACTCCCGGAATGTAAAGAGGAAACGTCACAAGACAACCGGGACGCGGCAAGGAAGGCAGACGGTCGCTGTTCAAGGCCCCCGGGGATCGTCCCGGCCTTGCCAGAACCCGAATCAGCCCTAACATTCGTCCATGCGGTTTTTCCTCGTTTTTCTTTTTGCCTCGGTATTGACGATTTCTCTTTCCGCTCGTCCCAAGTCTTACGACTCCGCGGTCAGCATTGTCGGTCAACCCACCTTTACTTCCGATGTTTACCATGATCCGCCGACTTCCCGGTCGCTGTCGGAAGCCGAAGGGGTCGCGATCGATCCGACATCGGGGAAGCTGTTCGTTGCTGACAGCAGCAATAACCGGATCCTCCGGTTCTCGAGTGCTTCCGCCTATAAGAACTATGCGCCTGCCGAGGCGGTTTTCGGCCAGGCAGATTTCGAGTCCGTTGAGGCGAACCGGGGAGGCAGTCCCGCCGCGGATTCTCTCAGTTATCCAGCCACCATCACGATGGATGGCTCCGGACGGCTCTGGGTCTGTGACTATAATAATTCGCGGGTGCTTCGATTCGACACCGCGGCTCTGAAACCGTCCTTCACCGCGGCGGCCGACGCCGTGATCGGTCTCGGAGGATTCGAAGCGGCGACTCCGGCTGCGAACTCCGACAATATCACGGGGTTCTCCCGGCCCGCCGGGATTGCGATCGATTCTTCCGGGACACTCTGGGTCAGTGACCCCGACTTTTTCCGGGTGCTGCGATTCGACAACGCCACTTCGCTTCCGACGATCTATTCGGGTCCCGCGAGCGGATCCCTCGGTAAGATCGACGGAGGAATGTTCGTTTCCGACATCGGAAACAACGCCTTTGGTGCGCGGGTTTGGGGCCTCTGCGTCGATTCCGGGGGCCGTCTTTGGGTCGCCGACCCCTCCAATCATCGTGTCCTCGCCTTTTTCGACCCCGTCACCCAGCCAACCGCGGGTCTCGTTCTCGGGCAGCCCGATTTTGATTCGAACGATCTCGTCTCTCCTCCCGGTCCGGAGACAATGAATAATCCCTATTATGTCACCGTCGCGCCCGATGGGACCGCATGGGTCAGCGATTTCACGAATTACCGGGTCCTCGGCTTTCTTGAGGCTGCCGACAAGGAAAACGGCGACCCCGCCGACATTGTCCTTGGCCAGCCGGATTTCGTCACCGCCGACGGGAGCGGAGGATACACGGCGAGAAAGACGACCAATCCCACGCAGATCGCGATCGGACGGGAAGGAAGTCTCTTTGTAGGGGAATACTCCCCGGCTTCCCATGTCAAACGCTGGTCCGATCCGGTAACGGTCTCGGCCCCGAAGGCCATCTCGATCAAACGTTCGAACGTCGTGATCAAGGGGCGCTCCTCCGGAGCGGTTGCCGTGGAGGCCAGGATCGCCGGTCAGGGCGGCTTCAAGCCGGCGAAGGGGCCTGTCTCACGTTGGAAGGTGAAGGCGAAAGGGCTTGAGCGGAAAACGACCTCCGTGGTGGTGAGAGCGAGGGCTTTCGACGGTCGGACCGCGGTCGCCCGGGTCAAAGTGCAGCGTGAAAACTGAGGGAGAATCGGGCTCAGGGACGACGGGATCCCCGGACGCCTTCGAGGTAGGTGGTCATCGCGTTGAAGTGCTTCACGAACAACTCGGCGCTGATCTCGTCGTCGTCGAGCCAAACGCCTTCTTCGTTTTGGGACTCAAGGGCACTTCTGACCTTGCTTCGAACATTGCGAGCCGACTTCATCCAGCGTTCGGGAGAATCCGGTGCCATTCGTGATGCCAGAACCTCCTCCCGAGGGCGGCCGAGGTCTGAGCGGAGGCGGTCGATTTTGTCGCCGCCGTAGTCGGGCTGAAACCCGTAGTGGGTGGGCAGGTTCGAATCGTCGTAGGTGAGCTCGTAGGTTTCTGCGACACAGTAGAGTGGTTTGTTGGTTCCGAACTCGTAAAAGCGTGACCATTTGTCGCCGGGAAGCTTGATACTCTCCAGCCAGGCGAGAGCGGCGGGAATGGTGGCCCGATACTTTTCGTCACCGGTGGCGAGCCAGATTTCGAAGAGTGTGAAACAGGCCCCGAGCGATTCGGTGGAGCTAAGGGCGGGCGGCTCGAATTTCCGAGCCCAGACAGGCACCATCTCTGCGTTGTACTGTTGAGCCCAGGCCGGCTGGGGACCGTCGAACTGGGCAAGGAGGAGAAAATCGCCGCAGCGTTTGGCAGATTCGAGAAACCGGTCCTCACCGGTGAGCTGATGGGCTCGCAGCATCAACTCGACGAGTTTCTGAAGATTGCCGTCATTCAGGGTATGAAACCCGGTGTACTTCTCTTTCGGCCAGATACGCGGCCACTCCGAGGGGATCTCTGCCTTCTTCACGATTCCATCGGCCGGGGCGGCTTCGCTGAATTGCTGGGCCCATGAGCCGATCTTCGTCTGTGCGGCGAGCAGCCGGTCGAAGGCGTAGCTCACGCAGTCCTTCAATTCGATATCATCCCGGCCTGCTGGATTGTGGGACAATTCCAGAAGAAACAACAGCGCCGACTGCGACTTGTTGTCGTCGAGAGTGGAGGAGTTGTTTTGCTTACCCTTCTCCGTCACGCCGGCAATCACTTCCTGGCGAAGCCACCACTTCTCCGGATCACCGCCTTCGAAGTCGAAATCCGCCGGCCAGCAGCCCGATTCGAGCTGGCAATCGATGAGTGCTTTCGCCGCACCTCTGGCCCCTTTCAGGAAGGCCTCGTCTCCGGTTGCCTGCCAGGCTTTCAACATGGCCATGCCGACGGTGGTCGTGCCGTGAGGCTGGATGGAAATGATGGTCCTGCTTTCCCTGCCCTCGACAAAAGCGAGACTGAGGTCGCGTTTCCAGGAACGGGCGTAACCGCCGTGAGAGGCAAGCCTGGATACGTAGAAGTCGTTGGCCTTCCGCAACGCCGTCGAAACGACTTCCGGATCGGGAAGGTCGTCGGCGGAAACCAGAGGAAGAAACGAAAAGAGAAGGGCGGTGCCGAAGAAGGATTTCATGGAGAGGATGGCGTGGCGAGCCGCTGCGCAAAGATCCATTCGTGCAATTCGGGTTTCGCATAAACCCCGCCGGCGATGAGATGTCCCTCACCTTCGAGGATGGAGAGTTGGGCGAGGGTGCCTCCTGCGGCTTTGATGGCCTCGATCATCGAGGTCGATCGCTCCAGCGGCACTTCATCATCCTTGTCACCGTGAAAAGCCCAGATCGGGGTGTCCTTGAGCGAGGCTGCCTTGGAGGGATCTCCTCCGCCGCAGAGTGGCGCGACGGCGGCGAAAATGCCCGGATGTTCGGTGGCTATCCTCCAGGAACCCGATCCACCCATCGAGGAACCGGTGAGGTAAAGCCGCGATTCATCGATGGGCAGGGAGTCGCAGAGGCTCTTGACGAGGGTCATCAGATTCGCCGCTACGGAATCTTTCCAGCCGATGTTGCGGTCGGGGCACTGGGGGGCGAGAACAAAACAAGGGCGTTCCTCCTGGTTGGACTCCTCCGTGAAGGGTTTGGTCGCCCCTCCCATCTGTGCCTCGTTATCGGATCCGCTCTGGCCTGCGCCGTGGAGCCAGATCAGGAGAGGATAACGCTCCTCGCCCTTCCACTTCGGGTTGCCGTAGAACTGGAAGTTCAGACCCTCCGGCGAAGTCCCCTTCACGAAGGCTCCGGTGACAAGAGTGGCATGAGGCCCGTCCTTCACTCCGGAACTCCGGGAATCTTCCCGAAGCAGACCCGTTACGAAGGTCTTGTCGGCTTCGGACAGCTTATCGAGTGAAAGGATGAACGTCTTGAAGTCCGCTGCGCGTTTCACCCGGATTTCGGTCGCGTTGTATTCAAGCAATTCCCCCTCGAAGGATGACTTTCCGTCCGAAGAAGTCCAGGTTCGCTTCTGGGCGAAGGCGCTGGAGGAAAGGGCCAAAGCAAGGCAGAGGAGCACGGGAAGGCGCATGGCGGGATGGTAAGGAGGCGAGGGGCGCAAAACAAGTTCATTCCGTGAGGCCCATCGGATTGTTACTCCCGACAGAACCACCTGGAGTTCTCAAAAGCTGCTGGAAGCCCCAGGTTCCACGCTGCGAATTCGGATCGAAGAGACGGATCCGGAGGGCAAGTGCCCTCAACCCAGCCGCATCCGGTAGTCCTCGTAGCCGAAGTGCCGCACGCGGTCGATCTCACCGTCCTCGCCGAGAATGGCGATGGAGGGAAGGGGGACTCCGTTGAAGGTGGTCGTCTTCACCATGGTGTAGTGCGACATGTCGTGAAAGACGAGTCTGTCCCCGATCCGGAGCGGAGCATCGAAGCTGTAGTCGCCGATGACATCGCCGGCGAGGCAGGTGGGACCACCGAGACGGTAGGTGTGGGCTTTTTCCCCCGTGTCGCCCGCGCCTTCGATCATCGGGCGGTAAGGCATCTCCAGCACGTCGGGCATGTGGGTCGTCGCGGAGAGATCGAGCACGGCGATGGGCATGCCGTTTTCGACGAGATCGATCACCGTGCCCAGGAGCACGCCCGTTCCGACGGCGATGGCTTCTCCGGGTTCAAGGTAAATCTGGAGGTGCGGGTAGCGGTTGCTGGTCTCCCGGATCAGCGCGATGAGAAGGTCCACATCGTAACCCGGAGAAGTGATGAGATGGCCGCCGCCGAAGTTGAGCCATTTCATCCGGCGGAG
>JAGRPC010000600.1 GCA_020439925.1 Verrucomicrobiia bacterium
CTGCACACCGGAGCCGAGATCGAAGCCGCCTTCGTCGAGGCCCTGCACCGGGGTTTTGCCGAAGAGCGTGAGCCTACGGAACTCGACCTGGGTGAAGTGCTCTGCGAGTCCGTCCCTCTAGCCGTGTCCATGAGCGAGTCCATCGAGCGACTGCGCCACTGGGCCAAGGGTCGGGCGCGGCATGCGTCGGCGAAGGAAACTCCCTCACGTCGAGGCCGCAAGCTCAACCTCGGCTAACCACCACTACCAAACCTAACATACCAACCCCATGATGATCGCCGACGACAGCGACGAGCCCCTGCATCCCGAGCGTATCCCCGAACTCATTCCCGAGAATCACGCCACGGCCAAGCAGAAATTCGAAGCGGTCCGCTCCCTCGATCCCACCGCATTGGCGGAACTTGGGAAGCAGGATCTCCTTCTCGCCTGGTGGAGCTTCTGCTGGCTCGAAGCGGCCCTCCATCCCGACGACGCCGAGGTCTGGCCCGAAGAGGTTGCCGAAGCGCTGCCCCTCGCCGCCGAGGCCTGCCGACGATATGAGGCAGGTCAGATCGAAGACGGTGAATACTACCCTGCCGAAGCCGTCCGCCACCGCATCCTGCACGAGCGGGCCAAGGGTTCCCAATCTCAACCCGAACACCAAAAAGCGGACTCGTCCGAAACGTGACCGCAGCGACCGACACTCCCGAATGCGTGAAGGAGGTCAGGTCCGGGAAAACTCGCTTGCATGCAGGGGCGGGTTTTCTTTAGCTATCATGTCCCAGGTCAGGGGACGGGGAAACCAGTAGCCGGCTCCATTTATCGAGACCGTCCAAAAATGTGGAGGGGTTTTCCCTCGGTCGGCGTTTGAACAGATGAAGGACCGCTGTAGGTCCGAACTCAAATAAACCAAACTCATCAAAACTCCCATGAAACTGATCCATGCTCTCCTCACCGTCATCGTCCTTGCCGGAATCGCCGCAGGACTCGCTCTCGCTGGAACCGCCCAAAAGCCGGACAAATCCGCCCAAGGGTGTTGTGCGGCCGAAGCCTGCTGCGACACGGCGGCAGGTTGTGAAACCGACAAATGCTGCGACGCGGAAGGCGGATGCAAGTCCGAAACGTGCGGTGATTGCGGCGATACCACTGCGAGCTGCCACGGCACGGCCCCGGCTCCAAAACCGGCCACCAAGTCCTGCTGCGCGGGATGATCTGGCACGACACCAGCAACCCGTCAGAGGAACACTGGCGGGTTGCTTTATCTCCCCCCAACCTTCACTGTAAATGGCGATGAACGACCTCGAACTTGATCAACTGATCCGTCTGTCCACACCGAAACCGGACTTTGAGTCCGCCTTTCAACGAGAGATCTGGGCTCGTATCGCCATCGCCGAGCAGGCGAAGAATAGAGGGCTGACAGCGTGGATCGAGGCGGTCCTTGGGGCTCTTTCTCGTCCGGCCCCGGCGTTCGCGACGGCTGCGGTAATGCTCCTCCTCGGAATCGGGTTGGGAACGAGTGTTCCGCACTTGCAGAATCCGTCCGCATCCCGCGAGACTTACCTCGCCTCGATAAATCCGCTCGTGCATCAAAGCGACACGCCCCGATGATGAAACGCGGTCTCGTCTTCCTCATCGGATCACTCTTGATCGCGGCAATCGCGTTCCTGATTTCTCATTCCATTACTGAGTCGCGGGTGGCTGGAGAAAGAGGATCACACGAGCCTGAAAACCATCTCCCGGAACTCGACTGGTTGCGCCGTGAGTTCGACCTCAGCGCGACCGAATTCGAACGGGTCTCGGCCCTGCACTTTGAGTACCTCCCCACTTGCGAATCCCTTTGCGCGAAGATCGCGGAGGCCCGGAGAAAGGTGCGGGAACTCATCCTTGAGGGAAGCTCCGTCACCCCGGAACTGGAGGCCGCCCTGCGCGACGAGGCCTCCCTCCGCGCCGAATGCCAGGTGGCGATGTTGAGGCATCTTTACGTCACTGCAGGAGCCCTTCCCCCCGAAAAGGCGGACGCTTACCTGGAGACCATGCTCCCCGAGGTGATGGCGATGACCTCCGAACCGACGGAGGTCCATCGTGGCCACTGAATCCTATCAGCACATGGATCCGGGCCTGGACACCGACATCGCGCTCATGCTTCGTCTCGCCGGTGGAGAAGACCTGGCCCTCAATGATCTGATCTCCCGTTGGCGCGACCGTCTCGCGGCCTTTCTCCTCCGCATGGTCGGAGATCATGCAACGGCGATGGACCTGACTCAGGAAACCTTCGTCCGCCTCTACACCAGTCGCAAGACATACAAACCGACCGCCGCCTTTTCGACCTACCTGTTCCACATCGCCACCAACCTCGCCCGCACCCAGGCCCGTTGGCGGAAGCGTCACCCCACCGTGCCGATGGACGACGAGAACCGGGAAATTCGCCACGAGGCGGTCGACTCACTTCCCTCTCCCGACGAGAGCGCGG
>JAGRPC010000110.1:0-286 GCA_020439925.1 Verrucomicrobiia bacterium
TCTACGGAGGCACGAGCGCGGGCATCGTTGCCGGAATCCAGGCGAAGGCGATGGGCAAAACGGTGATCGTGATCGAGCCGACGGATCGCGAGGGAGGGCTCACCACCGGTGGCCTCGGCCAGACCGACATCGGGAACAAGCAGGTCATCGGCGGCCTCTCCCGCGAATTCTACCGGCGCATCGCGAGACATTATCATGAACCGGACTCCTGGAAATGGCAGAAGCGCGAGGAATACCGTGACTCGGGCCAGACCCGCACGGCCTCGGGCGAGGAGACGATGTGGAC
>JAGRPC010000110.1:321-3717 GCA_020439925.1 Verrucomicrobiia bacterium
GGGCCTGGAACTGGTCCGCAAGGAACGACTCGACCGGGATCGCGGAGTGAAGCTCGAGGACGGGCGCATCGTTTCCATCGCGATGGAGTCGGGCCGGGTCTTCGCCGGGAAGATGTTCATCGATGCGACCTACGAGGGCGATCTCATGGCGGCGGCGGGCGTGAGTTACACGGTCGGGCGCGAGGCCAACGCGCAGTATGGCGAGACCCTCAACGGCGTGCAGACGGCGATGGCCAAACATCACCAGTTCGTGAAGGGCGTTGATCCCTACGTCGTGCCGGGCGATCCCTCGAGCGGCCTCCTGCCCTTCATCGATCCGGCGGGACCCGGTGAGGAGGGGGCCGGGGACAAGCGGGTGCAGGCCTATTGCTTCCGGATGTGCCTGACCAACCATCCCGACAATCGTATTCCCTTCGCGAAGCCGGAGGGCTACGACGAGCGGTGGTATGAGCTGCTCCTGCGCAACTACGAGGCCGGTGAGACGGGCTTGCCCTGGATCAACTCGTCGATGCCCAACCGCAAGACCGATACGAACAACCGCCTCGGTTTTTCCACCGACTTCGTCGGACAGAACTACGATTACCCCGATGCCTCCTACGCGGAGCGCGAGGCCATCGTGAAACGCCACCGACTCTACCAGCAGGGACTGATGTGGACGCTCGCCTACCATCCCCGCATGCCGGAGAAGATCCGCGGCGAAATCTCGAAGTGGGGAATGAGCAAGGACGAGTTCACCGAGGGCGACGGGTGGCAGGAACAACTCTATATCCGCGAAGCCCGTCGCATGGTGAGCGACTTCGTGATGACCCAGAACCACTGCCAGCACCGCGAGCCCGTCGAGCCCTCCGTGGGCATGGGCGCCTACACGATGGACTCGCACCACGTGCAGCGCCACGTCGACGCGGAGGGTCACGTCCGCAACGAGGGCGACGTGCAGGTGGGGGGATTCCCGCCCTACCCGATCCACTACCTGTCCATCGTGCCGAAGCGCGGGGAATGCGCCAACCTGCTCGTGCCGGTGTGTCTCTCGGCGACCCACATCGCCTTCGGATCGATCCGGATGGAGCCGGTCTTCATGGTCCTCGGGCAGTCGGCGGCGACGGCGGCGAGTCTCGCCATCGATGGAAGCCTGCCGGTGCAGGAGGTCGACTACGCGGCCCTGAAGTCCCGTCTCGAGGCGGACGGACAGATTCTCAACTACACCGCCCCGCCGAAACCGGCCGCGAATTTCACCCCGCTCGATTCGCTCGAGGGTATCGTTGTCGACGACTCCGCCGCGAAGTTGTCCGGCGACTGGCTCGCCTCCATTCTCTCGACCGGAATCCACCAGGGTTACCGCCACGACAACGACGCGCGCGACGGGAAATCCAGCGCCGTGTTCACCGCGAGCCTGCCCGCCCCGGGCCGTTACGAGGTGCAGGTGGCCTGGTCGCCGAACGGGAACCGGGCCACCAACGTGCCGGTGCGCGTCGAGCACGCCGACGGCGTCGCCGAGGTGAAGCTCAACGAGCGGGATCGGCCCGGCATCGAGGGCCTCTTCGGTTCGGTCGGAACCTTCTCCTTCGGGACCGGCGGTGTCGTCACGATCACGAACGCCGGCACCGACGGCCACGTCGTCATCGACGCGGTGCGATGGGTGAAGACCGAGTGAAGGCGTTCTTACCTCGTCAGGGGAATCGTCACGGGCTTGTCGGTAGACTGGGTGAACTCGCGGACGCTGAAGAGCCAGACGACGAGTTTCTTCGTGTCCCAGTAGCCGGGCGCGCCGGCGGCCTTGTAAAAGAGCTGCTTGCGCGCCTGGACGAGTCCGGAGCCACGTACGCCGACGAGGTCGGGGGCGAGGCCGTAGTGGACCGCGAGGTGGTCGAGCACTCCCGCCCCGGAACAATGCATGCCTCCCTCCTTCCCCTCGTGGAAGACGAGGGTGTGGCTGTCGCCTAACAGAAGCACCGGACTGGCCGGGTCGGGAGCCACTCCCGGTGTCCCGCCCATGTCGACATAACGCACCGGCAACGACTCCGGGGGCACGGAACCCTCCCATTCGCTACCGGTGATCTGGTCACCGGTGAAGGTGAGTGTGTCACGCTCGCGGACGGAGAAGGGACCGGGTCCCTGCGTTCCCTCGAGAGAGACACGGGCGGCGACGAGGGTCGCGATCCTTTCTGCGGCGGCGGGGGAGAAGTGCGCGTCCTGGCGGCAGTAGAGCAGGTCACCGGGGTCCTTTGCCCGCGACTCGAGAAAGAGGGGCTCGAGGTCGAGCGACTCGACTCCGGCTGCGGAGAGCCGCACGAGGAAGGGAGCCAGCGGGGCGACCTCTCCCGGTGTGAATCCGGCGACAAGAGTCTCCGGGTAGATCGATGCCTTGGCCGGGACGGGAACCACGAGGAGACGGATGCCGCGTTCCTTGAGCATCGTGTGAAATTCGACGATGCCGGGGACGGGATCACTCTTGTTGGCGGCGACCTCTTCCCAGGGTTTTTCCCAGAAGCGACCCGTGGCGAGGTGTTTGACCTCGCGCACCGGGAAGAACCAGCCGGGGTCGTCGCCCCGCACCGAGGGTGCCTGGCGGACTTTTGCTCCTGCGGCCTCGGCGAAAAGAAGGGCTCGGTCCTGCCCTTGGAGCTGCATGGAGAAAAGCAGGCAGGCGATGACGAACGCGAATCTCATGGAGCATTTCATAGCGTGGCCCTTCGCGGGGATCAAGTCCCGCAGAAGGTGGCGGGAACCTCCTCGTGAGGGAGGGGAGGGGATTCAAACCCGGCCGATTCCGGCTGTTCTTCGTAGGGACGGGCGAGGACGCGATGGAATTCGTGAAAGGGTTCGAAGTCGTGTTCCTTCGCGGCCGTGATGATCGCCTCGATGCGGTGGTTCCGGGGAATGAAGACGGGATTGGAAGACCGCATGCGGGCGGTTGCTTCCTCGGGAGTGATGCCGATAGCGGCGAGTGTGTTCCTCCATTCCCCGAGCCAGATGCGCGCGCCGTCTAAATTGAAGAATCCCGAAGGCAGGATTTCGTTTTCCCTCCCGCCGGCGTCGCGGAGTTGGCGGAAGGTCAGGGTAAAGTCGGCTCCCTCCTCCGCCATCAGTTCGAGGAGCCGGACGGCGAGGTTCCGCGAGGTTTCCGACGGTTTCGGGAATCCCGTTTTGTCGGCGAAGACGGCGTCCCAGGCCTCCTGGAAGAGACCAGGAAAACGCTCAAGGGTTGAGGTGGCCAAGGCGATGGCGGCGGTTTCTTCGGGGTCGATGAGAGGCAGGAGGGCCTCGGCGAGCCGGGCGAGGTTCCAGTGGGCGATGTTGGGCTGGTTGCCGTAGGCGTAGCGGCCGTGCCGGTCGATGTAGCTGAATTTCTTGGCCGGATCGTAGCGGTCGAGGAAAGCGCAGGGGCCGTAGTCGATG
>JAGRPC010000006.1 GCA_020439925.1 Verrucomicrobiia bacterium
TGGAATTATCCTCAACCCACCGGCGAAGATCCCTTCGCCTTTGCCACCGAAACGGGTCCCTGCCCCTGGAATCCCGGCAACCGTCTCATTCGCGTTGGAATCCAGGCCCGGTCGATCCCGGCTTCCGAACGCCCCGCCGCCAATCTCGTTTTTCTCGTGGATGTGTCAGGGTCGATGGACCAGCCGGAGAAACTCCCGCTCGTGAAACGCTCCCTCGCCCTCCTCGTCGAGGCCATGGAAGCACGCGACCGGGTCGCCCTGGTGGTTTACGCCGGGTCCGAAGGGGTCGTCCTCCCTTCCAGTTCCGGGCAAGACCACAAACGGATCCAGGAGGCGATCGACCGCCTCGGCGCGGGAGGTTCCACAAACGGAGGAGCAGGCATCAAACGGGCCTACGAGCTGGCCCGGGAGCAGTTCATCGAGGGGGGCGTCAACCGCGTCATTCTCTGCACGGACGGAGACTTCAATGTCGGGGTCACGGGAACGGAGGAACTCGTCTCCCTCGTGGAGTCGGGCTCCAAGGACCGAATTTTTCTCAATGTCCTGGGATTCGGTCAGGACAACCTCAACGACGCGATGCTCGAAGAACTCACCAATCGGGGAAACGGGAATTATTTCTTCATCGACGGGTTCCGCGAAGCCCGGAAGGTCTTTCTCGGAGACCTCATGGGGACGCTCGTCACCATCGCCAAGGACGTGAAGATCCAGGTCGAATTCAATCCGGCGACCGTTTCGCAGTATCGCCTGATCGGCTACGCCAACCGCCAACTGAAGGACGAGGACTTCGCCAACGACGAGATCGATGCGGGCGAGGTGGGTGCCGGCCATCGGGTGACGGCGCTTTATGAAGTCGTGCCTCAGGGAGCTGCCGGAGCAGCGGATGGAACCGGAGAATTGAGATATCAACCGAACCGGGTGGCCGCACCGGAGCAGACGATTCCCGGCGACGAACTCGCCCACGTCAAACTGCGCTACAAGCGGCCCGAGGAGGATCGTTCCATTCTGATGGGCACGCCGATCGGCCCGGTAAAGGGGAAAGGTTCGGAGGATTTCCGCTTTGCCTCGGCGGTGGCCCTTTTCGCAATGATTCTGAGGGAAGATGAAGGAGTCGAAAGAAGCACCTTGTCCCAGGTCGTCGAACTCGCCACCGCGGCAAAGGGGGCCGATCCCGAAGGATATCGAGCCGAGTTCGTCGATGTGGTGCGACAGCTGATGGGAGCGAACCCGTAACGAAAACAGGGACTTCCCTGGGTGGGGCGTCCACTGCAGACTTCGCTCCACCCTACTTCCTCACCCGGATCGTCGCGGACCGTCCGTGGGCGTCGAGGCCCTCGACTCTGGCGAAGGCCTCCACGATGGGCGCCGATTTCCGGATCGAGTCCTTGTCGAGGCGAACGATGCTGGTGCGCCGCTGGAACATGTCGACGGTCAAGCCCGGGAAAGACTTGCCGGCTCCCCCGGTGGGCAGCTCGTGGCTCGGTCCGGCAAGGAAATCGCCCACGGCGACGGGCGAATCGTTGCCAAGGAAGATCGCCCCCGAGGTCGTGATGAGCGGAACGACGGCGTTCTCGTTCCTGACAATGAGCGAAAGGTGCTCGGGCGCGAAGGCGTTGACGAGGGCGACGCCGTCCTCGAGCGACTCGACCAGCACCATCCAGGCTCCGTCCATGAGGGCCTTCTTCAACTGGGCCTGGCGGCTCAGGGTCTGGATCTGCTTCTCGACCTCGGCCTTGACCGCATTCAGCAGCTTTTCCGAATCGGTCACGAATCCCATGATGCTGTCGCCGCCGTGTTCCGCCTGGGCGAGCATGTCGGCCGCGATGTAGGCGGGATTGCCGCTCGCGTCGGAAAGGGTCACGACCTCGCTGGGCCCGGGCAGGAGATCGACGGCGACCACACCGAAGAGCTGCCGTTTCGCCTCGACGACGAAGGAATTGCCGGGTCCGTAGACTTTCAGCACAGGACGGATCGTCTTCGTGCCGTAGGCCATCGCGGCGAGTCCCTGGGCGCCGCCGACCTTGTAGATCTCGGTCGCACCGGCTTCCTTGAGCGCGTAGAGCAGGGCCGGATTGACGACCCCACCGGGTCCGGGAGGAGTCATCACCACGATTTCGGGACAGCCGGCCGCCGCCGCGAGGCAGACGGTCATGTTCGAGGTGGAAACGAGCGGGGCGCTGCCTCCCGGCACGTAGATTCCGACGCGCTGGAAGGGCAGGTAACGCTCTCCGACAAGGGCGCCCTGGGCGTTCCGGGCGGTCCAGTCCTTGCGGAGGCTGCGTTTCGCGAAGGCGATGACGTTTTTCCTCGAGGCGGCGATGGCTTTCTTCGTCGCCTCGTCGACCGCGGCATCGGCGGCGGCCAGTTCGGCCGGAGTGACGCGGAGCTGCTTCGCGGCGGTGAACCCGGCCTTGTCGAAGCGGTTGGAAAACTCGACGAGGGCGGCGTCGCCCTTTTCACGGACCTCGTCGAGGATGCCTTTCACGATGGCTTCCACCCCGGCCGGCGGCGCGTAGCGGCGGTCGAGCTTGCGGAGGGCCGAGGCGAAGTTTTTCTGGTCGTAACGGAGAATGCGCATGTCGCGTGCGAAGGGATTTACGTTTCCGGGGAGTCCGGGGGAACCCGAAGCCGGCTCACTTGGCAACGAGGAGGGAGTGCCCCGTCATCTCCGACGGAGGAGTGAGACCAAGCAGGGCGAGAATCGTCGGGGCGATGTCGGCGAGGATGCCGTCCTCGAGGTGGTAATTGCCGGCGTCCTCCCCCACGTAGATAAGGTGAACGGGGAAGGTGGTGTGGGCGGTCTGCGGCGACCCGTCGTCGTTGACCATCTGCTCGCAGTTTCCGTGGTCGGCGGCGATGAGCAGGCAACCGCCGAGTTCGAGCACCTTGCCGACGACACGCTCGACGCAGCGGTCGACGCACTCCACCGCCTTGATCGCCGCCGGGACGTTGCCGGTGTGGCCGACCATGTCGGGATTGGCGTAGTTGACGATGATGAGATCGTAGTCCGCGGCCCGGTCGAGGATGGTCTGGGTCACCCCCTCGGCGGACATCTCGGGTTTCTCGTCGTAGGTCGCGCAGTCCTGAGGCGACTGCAGCATCTGCCGGTCTTCGCCCGAATTCGGCTCCTCGACACCCCCGTTGAAGAAAAAGGAGACGTGGGGATACTTCTCGGTTTCGGCGACGCGGAGCTGCTTCAGCCCGGCCGCGGCCACGACTTCGCCGAGGGTATTCTTCAACTCCACGGTGGGGAAAACGACGGGGCAACCGTAGGTCTCGTCGTATTCGGTCAGGGTGTAGTAGGCCGTCGCCGGGAATCCGCCCCGGTCGAAGCCGGAGAAATCCTCCTTCAGGAACGCGAGGCTGAGCTGGCGGGCGCGGTCGGCGCGGAAGTTGAAGAAGAGAATGACATCGCCGTCGCGGACACGGCGTTCTCCGGCAAGGTCGAAGACGAGCGGCTTGAGAAATTCGTCGGTCTCCTTCTGCCCGTATTTCTCCGCCACCGCCGCCGAGGGTGCGTCGCTGCGGGCTTCTCCGATGCCGAGAACGATGGCATCCCAGGCCAGCTTGGTGCGATCCCAGCGCTTGTCGCGGTCCATCGCGTAGTAGCGTCCGACCACGGTCGCGATCTTCGCGCCGCTGGGGGAAAGTTTCTCTTCGCAGTAGGCAAGGTAACCCTTGCCGCCGGTCGGCGAGGTGTCGCGCCCGTCGGTGATGGCGTGGACGAGGATGTCGTTCACGCCCGCGGCTTTCGCGGCATCGGCGAGGGCGACGAGGTGGTCCTGGTGGCTGTGAACCCCGCCGTCGGAAACGAGACCGAGGAGGTGGAGACGGGATCCGGCCGCCTTGGCAAAGGCTTCCTGCAACACCGGATTGGAACCCAGTTCCCCGTCCGCGATGGCCTTGTTGATGCGGGTGAAGTCCTGGTAGACGATGCGGCCGGCGCCCAGGTTGAGGTGGCCGACCTCGGAATTGCCCATCTGTCCTTCCGGAAGTCCCACATCCATGCCCGAGGTCCGCAGGTGGGCAACGGGATAGTTTTCGTGGAGGGAACGGGTGAAGGGAATATTCGCGAGACGCGGGCAGTCGCCGACGCGCTCGGCGCCCTCGGGACCGGAGGGATTGTCACCCCATCCATCGCGGATGATGAAAACGACAGGTTTCTTGGCCATATGTGTGGAGAGATCGGGCAGGATCGCCCTCCGCGCAACTCTTTCGACCCGCTCCCCTCGATCCCATTTCGGGAAATGTTCCGGGCCACCTACCCGGCAATTTCGCGATTGCCAAGAGCCGGGCGAGCCTGTTTCATGAGCGGGTTTCGAACCCTTGCCGCGACATGCCGGATCCCGACTCTGCCGCTCCCCCAGACAACCCGGCTCCGCCTCCGGGCGTATCCCCGAAGGTCCGCACCTTCCTCAACCGGACCCTCAGCACGGTGATCCTCGTCACTCTCGTGACCCTCGCCTTCTGGCTCTCGCAACCGTGGATTTTCTTCCTGATCTTCTCGGTGCTCTGCCTCGGCGCCCTCGCCGAATATTTCCACCTCTTTTCCGACCTCGGGTTCCGCCGTTTCCGCCTCTACGCCTTCCTCGTGGCGATCCTCTACCTGGCCCTTCTTTTTTCCCCGCTCTGGGGATACCGGATCGACTGGCACGGAGAGCTCGACGGGCTCGCCATCGCGGTTCTCATGATCCTGATGGTCCTCTTCCGGGTGCGCTCCCCCCTTGAGGGTTTCCGCTCCCTCGACGAGATCGCCGCGACCCTGCTCGGGTTCAGTTATTGCGTACTGCTCTTCTCCTTTATCCCGAAAATCCTTCTCCTGCCTCTTTCCACAGCCGATGGCGCTCCGGCCTCGACCTACTACCTCATCCACCTCGTCGCGGTGACCAAGCTGACCGACACTGGCGCCTACCTCGTCGGTTCGCTCATCGGCAAACACAAACTCGTCCCCCACATCAGCCCTGGCAAGACCTGGCAGGGATTCTGGGGATCGCTCGTTTTTGCCGTCTCCGGCAGCTACCTCGTCTGGTGGCTCCTCGGGGACCACGTCCCCCTCCTCGGACCCGTCAGCGCCGGGATCCTCGGGCTGTGCCTCGCCCTCGTCGCCGTGCTCGGTGACCTTGCCGAGTCCATCATGAAACGCAGCCTCGCGGTGAAGGACAGCGGCCACCTCATGCCCGGCATCGGAGGTTTCCTCGATCTCGTCGACTCGATCATCTTCACCGCCCCGGTCTATTACCTCTTCCTCCGCCTTGTTTCCTGACCCCCGCATGTCCGAAGCGTCCCGACCGAAAAACGTGGTGGTGCTGGGTTCGACCGGCTCGATCGGCGAAAGTTCCCTGAAAGTGGCCCGCGACCTCCCCGGACGCATGCGCCTCGTGGGCCTGGCCGCCAACCGCAGCGCCGAATCTCTCGCTGCCCAGATCAACGAGTTCGGCATCAAGGAGGGTTGCCTCTTCGACCCGACCGGGTTGGATCAGGTTCGCGCAAAAGTCTCGGGAAACGTCGCCCTTCACAGCGGCGAGGAAGGTCTCGTCGCCCTCGCCACCCTTCCCGAAGCCGACCTCGTTCTCATCGCCATCGTCGGTGTCGCCGGTTTGAAACCCGCCCTCGCGGCGATCGAGGCCGGAAAAGACATCGCCGTGGCCTCCAAGGAGATCCTCGTCATGGCCGGCGAGACGGTGATGAGCGCGGCCCGGCGCAAGGGCGTAAAGGTCCTCCCCGTCGACTCGGAGCACAACGCCATCTTCCAGTGCCTCGAGGGCCGATCTCCCGACCAGGTCTCGCGGCTGATCCTCACGGCTTCGGGGGGCCCTTTCCGCACCCTGCCCGCCGCCGATTTATCCGGGGTCACGGTGGAACGGGCTCTCAAGCACCCGACCTGGGAGATGGGGAAAAAGATCACGATCGATTCCGCCACCCTCTTCAACAAGGGCCTCGAGATGATCGAGGCGCGCTGGCTCTTCGACATCGGGATGGATCGCGTCGACGTCATCGTGCATCCCCAGAGCATCGTCCACAGCATGGTCGAATTCGTCGACGGTTCCGTCCTCGCCCAGCTCAGCACCACGGACATGTGTTTTCCGATCCAGTATGCGGTGACCTGGCCCGAGCGAGTCTCCAACCGCCTCCCGCCGCTGGATTTCGCCGCCCTTGCCCGGCTCGATTTCGAGGCCCCCCGCTGGGACGATTTTCCCGCCCTCCGCCTCGCGAAGGAGGCAGGATCCACCGGAGGCACGCTTCCTGCGGTGCTCAATGCCGCCAACGAAATCGCGGTAAGCGCATTCCTGGAAGGTCACTTGAGCTTTCCGGGAATCTGGAACACCGTCGAAAGGACGATGGCCCTTCACCGGACCGCCACTCACCCAAGCCTCGAGGAAATCATCGAGGCCGACCGGTGGGCCCGGGAAACGGCCGCGTCGCAACTGACACGAACATGAAAAAGGCCACTCACCACGGACGCGTCTGGGTCGGATTCGACCTCGGCGGCACCAAAATGCTCGCCAAAGTCTTCGACGACAACTACCGCACCCTCGGACGGGCCAAGCAGAAGACGCAGGGAGCCAAGGGCGTCCGTGCCGGGCTCAAGCGCATGGTTGAAACCGTTGCCGACGCCCTCGCCGACGCCGGCGTGGAACCGGGACAGCTGGCAGGCATCGGAGTGGGCTGCCCCGGACCGATCAATCCGTCGAAGGGAGAAATCGTCGAAGCCCCGAACCTCGGCTGGAGCAAAGTCCCGGTCGAGGCTCACCTCGGGAAGGCCTTCGGCGTGCGGGCCGTGATCTGCAACGACGTTGACGCCGGCGTCTACGCCGAATACCAGGCCGGTGCCGCCCGGGGAGCGCGTTGCGCCGTGGGTATTTTCCCCGGCACCGGCATCGGGGCGGGAGCGGTCATCGACGGACGGCTCCTCCAAGGCTCGACCCTCTCCTGCATGGAACTCGGCCACATTCCGCTCTTCCCCGAGACCTCCGGCCGGGGCGAGGATGGCACCACCCTCGAGACGGAGTGCTCGCGTCTCAAAATCGCCGCCGAGGCCGCGCGCGCCGCCTATCGTGGGCAGGCTCCCCACCTTCTCAAGGCTTGCGGCACCGACATCTCGAAAATCACGAGCGGAGCCCTCGCCAAGTCGATCGAGGCGGGCGACGTCGAGATCGAGCAAATCGTGCGCCGTGCCGCAACCCTGCTGGGCTGCGGGGTCGCCACCGTCGTGCACCTGCTCGCTCCCGATGTCATCGTCCTCGGTGGAGGTCTCGTCGAAGCCATGCCCGGGATCTACCTCGAGACCGTCCGGAAGTCTGCCATCGAACGGGTCCTCGGACCCTACCGGAAGAGCTTCAAAATCGTCACCGCCGAGCTCGCCGACGACGCGGGCTGCATCGGATCGGCCGCCTGGGCGCGCAAGACCATCGAGGGATGACGCCGGGAAAATCCTGACCCATCCTTTTCTCATGGCGACCCGAACCGAACCTTCCTGACCCGCCGCCATGAGCCGTCCCTACGCCGATTCCCCCCAGCAGCTCACCGGCATGCCGCCGGGGATCCCCTATATCATCGGAAACGAGGCCGCGGAGCGTTTCAGCTTCTACGGGATGAGGACCATTCTCACGGTCTTCATGGTCAACTATCTCTGGCTCATGGGAGACGCAGCGGGCACGCGCATGGGCGACACGGAAGCCACCCGGCGCTTCCATGACTTCGTCACCCTTGTCTACCTCACGCCGCTCTTCGGCGCCCTCCTCGCGGATTTCCTCTTCGGAAAATACCGCATCATCATGTGGCTCTCGGTGGTTTACTGCCTCGGCCACGCCGCCCTCGCCGTGATGGGGATGGCGGGCGAGGCAACCTTCTGGCTGGGTGCGGGCCTCTGGCTGATCTCCATCGGTTCGGGCGGGATCAAACCCTGCGTCTCCGCGCACGTCGGCGACCAGTTCGGCCGCTCCAACCGGCACCTTCTCCCCCGCATTTTCAACTGGTTCTACTGGTCGATCAATCTCGGAGCCTTCGCCTCGACGCTCTTGACCCCCTGGCTTCTCGAGTGGCATGGACCGCACTGGGCCTTCGGCGTGCCTGGCATTCTCATGGCCCTCGCCACCCTCGTCTTCTGGCTGGGGCGCTGGAAATTCGTCCACATCCCGGCGCGTGGCTGGCATGTCCTGCGCGAAATGTTCAGCCTCGAGGGACTGAAGGCGGTCGGAAAACTCTGCGCGATCTACGCCTTCGTCGCGGTGTTCTGGGCCCTCTTCGACCAGAGCGGCTCCTCCTGGGTACTCCAGGCGGAAAACATGGACCTGCGCTGGCTCGGCATCGAGTGGCTTCCGAGCCAGATCCAGGCGCTGAATCCCATCCTCATCCTCACCTTCATCCCGCTCTTCTCCTACGTCGTCTATCCCTTCATCGACCGCTTCTACCCCCTCACGGCCCTGCGCAAGATCGCCATCGGCCTCTTCATCATGGTCATCTCCTTCGTCCTCGTGGCCGTCGCCCAGACGAAGATCGACGCGGGGGAAACACCCTCGATCTCCTGGCAGATCGTGGCCTACGTGGCCCTCACCGCCGCCGAGGTCATGGTCTCCATCGTGAGCCTCGAGTTCAGCTACACCCAGGCGCCCAAGTCGATGAAGTCGCTGATCATGTCGCTGTGGCTCTTCGCGGTCGCGCTCGGCAACCAGGTCACGGCCCGCATCAACGATTTCATCCAGGTCGGGAATCCCGTCGCCGCGATCTCCGCGACCGAGACGAGCGGCAACGAGATCGCCCACGGCGGACACGACGGCCAGGCCGGAACGGACGACGACCTCGTCGTGGTCTTTGACGAGGCGGGCAAACGCGCCGACCTGCGCTTCAACGGACGCGAGGATCTCGATGCCCTCCTCGCCAATGTCGAGGCAGCCGTCGTTTCGGCCGAATACCGAGCTCCCTCGGGACCGGAGGGAATCGCCCTCCTCGCCGGAGCGACCGACCCGTGGGGAAACCCCTACCACTACCGCACCCTCAATCGCAATCTCTTCCGCGTCTGGAGCTACGGCCCTGACAAAACCCCCTACACCGAGTGGGACCAGGGAGCGCTGCTCTCGATTTCGCGTCCGGCCGTGGAAGACAACAGCGCCATCGCCCGCTTCTTCGCGAAGCTGCGACCCGCCCGCTCCTGGCTCGACCGTCGCCGGGAGGAGCTCGGGCTGCCCACCGAGGCGGACACGGCCGCGACGGGTCCGACGATTTCGCGGGAGTATTTCGTCGGCGGGCTCGTGAAGCTCGAGGGTGCGGCCTATTTCTGGTTCTTCAGCGGACTCATGCTCGCGGCCGCCGTTCTCTTTCTCATCGTCGCCAAGCTCTACCGCCCCCGCGAATATTTCCACGACGAGGAAGAGGAGGCCGAGGCCACCGAGGAAGCCGCGGGACGTTGAGCCGACTCACAAACCGATCACGTAGACCCGTTTCTGCGAGACCTGCTCGGCCTCGGGCAGCGTGATCCAGCGCTCGAGATAACGTTCGCCCCAGGAATCGGAGAAGGCGATCTCGTTGGTCTCGGCGTTGTAACCCATGATGATGACCACGTGCCCCCGCGAGGGATCGGGCGAGAGCTTCGGATCGGCGGCGGCGGCGGCCACGCGGGCCTTGTGGGATTCCCACGAATCCTTGCGCTCCTGGGTGCGCTCGGTGGAAATCTCGTTGAATTCCTTCGTGCTGTAGACCGCCCAGATCATCGGAATCCCGGCATCGATGGACTTCTGGATGTCGCGCATCTTCAGCTCGCCTTCGGAGATCTCGAAGGAACGCCCCTTGCGCTTGATGTCGCTGCCGATGTTCGAAAGGAGAAGCTCCACCGAGGTGCCTCCGCCCGCCTGCGTTTCGCCGGCCATGGCGAGGAGATACATATCGGCGGGAATTCCGAAAAAGCGCATGCAGCGCTCGGCGGTGGCGGGCACGCAGTAACCCTTCGGCCCCTGGTCGACCATGGGGATGTTCGTGATCACGACGTCGCCGTTGTTCCTCTTCTCGACGAACCCGCGGGCCCGTTCGCGGATGATGGAGTCGGGAATACGGGCCGTGTTGCCACGATTGTCGGCGGCCTCGATCGTCTGCACCGCCAGCGAGACATACTCGTCGGGAACGTTGGAGAGCAGGAAGGCGTGGCCGGCCCAGTCCCATCGCTGCACGTCGACGCGCGACTCGCCCTCGCCGAATCGCTGCCGCTTCGGTTCCCCGAGGAGGGCGGTGAGCTTGCCGGCGATGGTTTCGGCGTCGTTCTCCATGATCATCCGCACGCCTTCCATCCCGCCGGGAACGGGTTTTCCCTTGATGAAATGTTCCTCTCCTCCTCCCGCCGCGCCGAAGGAATCTCCCTTGTTCGCGTAGACCACGGAGAGGCCGGTGACCTGTTCGTTTTCGCCGTAGAGCGCCGCCGAGTGGGGACGGGCCCCGAGCAGCCGGTATTCCGCATCGGGATAGGCGCGGTAACTCTCGCCGATCGCCGTCTTCGACTCGCGCGGCCAGTCCAGTCGTGCCGCGACTTCCTCCGGCTTGCTCGACCAGAGAGTGGACCCGGCGAAGAGAGGATGCCCCAACGCCTCGTTGATCTGCTCGGCCGTCACTCCTCCCGTCGACGCGAGGGCCACCGCGGCCCCGCCCGCGGCCGGGGCCGGGGCGGGTTTCCAGTTTGCGAGCGACTCCTGGTCGGCGGGAGAGAGGGATGCCAGCGGGATCTCGAACTGTTGTCCGTTTTCCAGGGCAATCGAAACCTTGCCTCCGGCTACCGCGAGGACTTTGGCCCGGATCGCCTTGCCCGAGGTGTTGGTGAGGGTCCGGAACTCCTCGGCCCTCGCCACGGAGGCGAAGACGTGGAGGCAAACGCCCAGCGCGGCGAAAAAGTGAAGGGTGGCAGGGAACCGGTTCATGGTCCGGATCTTAACTGATCTGCCCCTCCCCGGCAAGGGGCCTGAAGTCCCTTCCCCCCGGGGGCTCATTTCTCGTCGTCCCCATTTTTCCCCGGTGCGTCCGTGTAAAATGCTGCCATCTTCGCCACCATGCCGCTGCCATCAGTCCGCCCCGGGTTCCACCTCTCGCTTGCGTTCGTCGCCGTCACCTGGGCCTCCGGAGGCTCCGCCGCCGAGCCTCCTCTCGCCGCGAAGCACCCCCACCCTCAGACCGTGCACAGCGTTTCCTGGAACGACGATTATTTCTGGCTGAGGGAACGCGAGAACCCCGAGGTGAAGCGTTATCTCGAGGCGGAAAATGCCTGGTTCGGCGAAGTCATGGCTCCCCTGAAGGACCTGCACGACAGGCTAGTCGCCGAGATGAAGGCACGCCTTATCGAGGAGGACACGAGCGTGCCTTACCGGAAAGGCGACTGGGTTTACTACGCCCGGGAAGAGGCGGGGCAGGATCATCCGGTCTTTTGTCGCAAGCCCTGGCGATCGGACGAAGCCTCGGTCCTGCTGGCCCCCGCAAAACCGGGAGAAGAAACGGTCGTCCTCGACATGAACGAGCGCGCCGCGGGGGACAACGCCTATTCGTTCGGTGGCGGATCGGTCTCGCCCGACGGCCGCCTCTATGCCTGGAAGGAGAACCACGACGGCACCGATCTCTACACCCTCCATCTCCGCGACCTGCCCACGGGGGAACTTCATCCGGACACGATCGAGGAAACCATGTTCGACGAACCACCGGTCTGGGCCGCTGACAACCAGACCCTCTACTACACCCTTGGAGACGAGACCGACCGACCCTGGCGGGTCATGCGTCATCGCCTGGGCGACGCGGCGGAACGTGACGACCTGGTCTACGAGGAAAAGGACACGCGCTTTTCCCTGTCGATCGCTCCCACCAAGAGCGGGCGTTTTCTTCTCATCACCTCGCGCTCGATGGACACCTCCGAGACCTGGAGACTTTCCCTCGGGAATTCCGACGCCGAACCCGCCGTCTTCATTCCGAGGCGCGAGGGCCTCCGCGAATCCTTCGCCGATTGCGGGGCGCACTGGTACATCCTAACCAACGAAGGCGCGGTGAACGGCCGACTCATGCGCGCTCCCCTCGCCGGTCCCGTCCGGGAGGAATGGGAGGAGGTCCTCCCCGCCGATCTCCGGATTTCCTACGAATCCATCGAGGCATTCACCGGGACCCTCGTTCTCCAGGCAAGACGCGAAGGAGTGCCCGGATTCTTCCTCCTTGATCCTGACAAACAGACAACCAGGTGGATCACCTCGCCTTCCGAGGGAGGCTGGGTCTCCACGGAGTCGACCCCGTTCCCGGAGGCGATGGCGCAGCGTTTCAGCTACGAAACCTTCCTCGATCCCTACACCGTGGCCGAGGCCGACCTTTCCACCGGTGAAGTGCGGGTCTTGAAACGAAAAGCCTCGCCTCCGGGATTCGACCGGTCGCGTTACCGGATCGAGCGCACCCTTGCCACTGCCGATGACGGGGAAAAGATTCCCGTCTGGATGCTGCTCCCCGCGAATCATCCCCGGGACGGGAGCGGCGGGCTCCTCATGGACGGGTATGGCGCCTACGGCATCGCGAGCGATCCCTGGTTCGACAGCCATGTCTTCAGCCTCGTCGACCGCGGCATCGGTTTTGCCATCGCGCAGGTCAGGGGCGGCGGCGAATTCGGCCGCCCCTGGTACGAGGCCGGCAAGCTCGAAAGGAAGAACCACACCTTCACCGATTATCTCGCCTGCGCGAGACACCTCGTCCAAGAGGGTTATGTCTCGCCCTCGACCCTGTGCGGAACGGGTGCGAGCGCCGGCGGGCTCCTCGCCGGGGCCGTCCTCAACGAGGATCCCTCCCTCTTTGCCGGCTTCATCGCCAACGTCCCCTTCGTCGACGTGCTCAACACCATGCTCGATGCGACCCTGCCGCTGACGACGGGGGAATACGACGAATGGGGAGATCCGGCCGGCTCGCGCGAGGTCTTCGACCGCATCCGCGCCTACTCGCCCTATGACAATGTCAGGGAGCAGGCCTATCCTCCCCTCCTCGTCCTCGCGGGATGGAACGACAATCGCGTCGCCTACTGGGAACCCGCCAAGTGGGTGGCGAAACTGCGCGTCCACAACACCGGTCCCGTGCCTCCCCTGCTCCGCACCGATTTCGACACCGGTCATGGAGGAGCCTCCGGGCGTTACGGAGAACTCGACGAAATCGCCTGGCAATATGCCTTTGTCCTGAAATGCCTCGGCCGGGACGGAACCGGCGGCAAACCGTGACCCGTCCGAACCAAAAAGATCCCGCGGGAGGTAGGCTTATTGCCCCTCGGCCAGTTTCGCGAGAATCCCGATGGCCCGTCGCGACCGGTCGTCGAGGGGAAACCCGCAACTGATGCGGAAGAAGTTCCGCAGTCCGCAGGAGGCCGAAAAGAGGGTGCCCGGAACCACGCTGATTTTCCGTTTCAAGGCCGCGAGGGCGAAGGCCTCCGCATCGAATCCGTCGGGCATCTGGCACCAGAGGAGGAAGCCTCCCTCGGGCTGCGTCACGCGGATCCCGGCGGGAAAGCTCCCGAGGATGGCTTCGCGAATCTCGTGCGTCTGCCGGGCATAGATGCGACGCACCTTGCGCAGGTGACGCTCGACACCGCCCGACTTGAGGAACTCGGCCACGACCATCTCGGAGGCCGTCGCGTTGGCCAGCGAGGTCGCGTACTTCAGGCTCTTGATGCGGTGGTGGCGTTTCCCCGGCACGATCCAGCCGACGCGCAGTCCCGGCGCGAGCGACTTGGAATAGGATCCGCAGTGGATCACGGTATCACCCGGATCGAAGGCCTTGAGGGAAAGCGGTCGCTTTTCGGAAAAATGAAGATCCCCGTAGAGGTCGTCCTCGATCAGGGTCACGCCATGTCGCTTCGCGAGAGCCACGGCCCGCTTCTTTTCGACATCCGGCATCACCGAACCGACCGGATTGTGATAGTTGGGCTGGAGGATGCAGGCCTTCACCGGATGTGTGGTGAAGGCCTCCTCCAGGGCGCGAGTGCAGACACCCCGATCCGCGAAGACGGGGATCTCGACCACCTTCAATCCCAGTTCCCGCACCATGCTGAGGATCCCGAAGTAGGTGGGCGACTCCACCGCGACCACATCCCCGGCCTCGCACACCGACTTCACGGCAAGCAGAACCGCATCGATCGCACCGGAGGTGGCGATGATCTCCTCGGGAGACACCGTGATCCCGGAACCGAGGAGGCGCTTCGCCAGTTCCACCCTCAGGCCCTGCAGCCCGGGAGGCATCGAATACTGGTGGGCCATCGCCCCGGCCGAACGAACCACGGAACTGTAGAGCAGGGCCAGCCTCGCCGAGGGAAGGATCTCATCCGCCGGAACCGCGGCCCCGAAAGGCACGATCCCCGGAGTCGCCGAGGCATCCATGATCTTCTCGGTGATCTCCGCGCAGCCCACCTCCACCGGATCGCCCTCCACCTCGATCTGGCGCGGCAGGCGTTCGGGAGAAAGGCGGCGGGCCCGCACGTAATAACCGGAGCGGGACCTCGGTTCCACGAATCCCCGATCCTCGAGCAGGCTGTAGGCACCGACCGCGGTGGTGACGCTGACCCGCCAGTCGCGGCTCAGGGAACGGACCGAGGGAAGCCGGTCACCGGGTCGAAAGGTGCCCGCGGTGATGAGCCCCTCGATTCGATCGGCGACACGATGGTAGACCAGTGCTTCCTGTTGGATTCGACTCTTCATCACTCGGCTTGGTTTCGCGGTCAGCTTCCCACCCGCCGCCCTCGGAGGACAGATACAGATGGGAGGGTGATCGACCAGTACAGATTCATATCTTTCAACTGTACTGCATTACAATGAAATGAACTGTATCTGTCATCAAGCCGGAACGAAGGAAGACTGACGGTGTCATGAAAACCCAATCCCTCTCCGGCAGACTCTTCGAAACGCCTTCCACGACGAAGGCGACGCGAGGCAGGGGGCTTTGCCCCGGCTCGCCTCGCAGGTTCACTCCCCTCGCGAAACTCGCCGCCGCTCTCCGCGATTATCCCTTCGGTTGCGAAATCACGGCTCGCTGGATCCTGCGGGAGGGTCGCTCGGGAGATCGAGCCTGAGCCGTGCCTACCAGTCCTCTTCCCCAGACGGAAGCGACTCTCCCGCCCGCTGATCGAGCCAGCCCTGCAGGATCTCGACGGCGGCGGCCATGTCGATGATCCCCTTCGCGTTTTTGGCATTGCGACCGGCGGCGTGCAGTTTCTCCATGGCCGAGACGGTGGTGCGGTGCTCGTCGACCTCGTGAACCCCTACTCCCTCGGGAAGCAGGGGCCGCAGGGTTTCAAGAAAGGTCCGGACGCGGGCGACGGCGGCGCCTTCCTCGCCCCGGAGGTGGAGGGGAAGGCCGACGACGAGGTGCTCGATGCGGCGCAGCCGGACCAGTTCGGCGATCCTCGCGGCCGCCTTTTCCGAATCGCCCCCCGGCACCGTCTCGAGCGGATGGGCGAGCAATCCGATATCGTCACTCACCGCCACCCCGATGCGGGCGGTTCCGTAATCGATGCCGAGGGCGCGCACCCAGTCGCTCATGAGAATCCGGACGATCAGAGCAGCTCCGCGGGAAGCCGGTCGACGAGTTTCTTGATCTGGTCGGCCTGGTTCCGGTCGGCGACGAGGAGGGCGTCGGCCGTCTGCACGACGATGAGGTTTTCCACTCCGAGGAGCGAGACCGTCGGCATCCCGGCGACCGAAAAGACGATGTTGTTGCGCGCGTCCACCGCGAGGAGCGGTCCCCGGTGGGCGTTGCCTTCCTCGTCGCTGGCGAGGTATTTCGCGACCGAAGGCCAGCCTCCCACGTCATCCCAACCGACATCGGCCTCGATGTTGAGAATGCGGCTCGCCTTTTCCATCAGGGCGAAATCGATCGAGATCTTGTCGAGTTCGGGAAACTTCTCCGCGACCGTCGCGACGAAATCGGGCGAATCGCGGAGTTCGGCGACAAAACCGGCGAGCTGGGGACAGTTCGCGGACAGTTCGCGCATCAGCGTGGGGATCGTCCAGATGAAGATGCCCGCATTCCACGAGAAGGTGCCTTCGCGCAGGTATTCCTCCGCCGTCTCGACGCTTGGTTTTTCCCGGAACCGTTTCACCTCGTGCACGACCGCGCCGGTGCCACCGTCGTCGGTCGCGATGGCGGCTCCCCGCTCGATGTAGCCGTAGCTCGGGCAGGGCCAGTCCGGCTTGATCCCGAGGGTGACGATGGCCTGCTCGGCCGCGGCGGCGGCCGCAGCGGCGCTGAGAACCCGACGAAACTCCTCGACCTTGACCACGAGCTGATCGGCGGGCAGGGCGATCATCGTCGCTTCCGGATCGCGTGCCGCGATCCATCCGGCAGCGAGGGCGATGGCGGGGGCCGTGTCCCGACGGGCAGGTTCGGCAACGATGTTTTCCGCGGGCAAGATCGGCAGGGCGGCCCTCACTCCCTCCAGCTGCGCCTCGTTCGTCAGCACGAGGATGCGCTCGGCCGGGATTAGCCCCTCGAGACGGTTCACCGCCTTCTCGATGAGGGTCTCGTCGTCGAAAAGGCTGAGGAGCTGCTTCGGTCTGGCGTTGCGGCTGAGCGGCCAGAAGCGCGTGCCGCTGCCGCCGGCGAGGATGAGGGCGTAGAGATTTTTCGAGGACATTTCCGGCTGTTCAGTCGGGGATTTGCGGATTAGGGAGGAAAGGTCCGATCAATTCGCCGCTTATCAAGACGCCTTTCCCCCGCCTTTTCCTTTTCCCTTCCCGCCTCTGCCTCGATGCACCGCTCGCGGCAGTGGGATGGGCCTGGTGCCTCTCCGGATCGGGGATCGGCAGGACGGCGGACCCGCTCGTCCCACGGGCTCCCGCGCTGGCCCTCTTTTTTGCGGTCTGGTCGATCTACCTTGGCGACCGCCTCCTCGACGCCCGGCGTGGCGACGCTCGGCGTGGCGACGCCCGGGATAACATCCGTCGAGAGAGCGACGCCGGATCCGTCGAGCCGCCCGCCTTGCTCCCCGACCGGCACGCCTGGGCGAGACAACACCGTGGCCTCCTCGTTTCCCTGCTCTTCGTCGCGCTCGCCGGAGGCCTGGCCACCCTGCCCTTTCTCGAATCCGAAGTAATCCGGAGCGGGGTCCTCACCGCCTTCGCAACGGCGACCTACTTCACCGTCTTCCGCTTTCTTCACCACGCCCCCGGATTCTTCTCCCTCCCTTTCAAGGAATCCGCCGTCGCCGCGTGTTTTTCGGCCGGGGCGACCGTCGCCGCGACCTCGGGTCATCCCTTCGCCATCCCCCCGCTTCTTCTAGTCTCGCATTTCCTCCTCGTTCTCGGAAACTGCCTGCTCATTTCCCGTGCCGAAGCGGCCTACGATCGTATCGAGGATCCGGCCGCTTTTTTTGCGGAGCCGGGCAAGAGGCATTTCCTCCCGCCCCTGGTTCTCTCCGTCTCGCTGGTCGCCTCCCTTGCTTTGCTTGTCCCCGCCACGTCCCGGACCGCGGCCACCGCGCTGGTCCTCTGCACGTCCCTGACCCTCATCCTCGCCTCGCGGAAGGCTCTGTCGGCCCCTACCCAACCTCTCGCCGACGGGATTCACCTGCTCACCTTCCTCGTCGCCGCCATCGGGAATTTGGCGTCCTAATCGGGAAAACCGATCGTCTCACCCGGACGGTGGCGACGCTTGACCTCCCCCACCGACTGAGGAAAACTGAAATCCAACCCATGAAGTTCCCGCACGCCCTGGCCGCCTGGCTCTTCATCGCCTTCGTCGGCCCCCCTTTCCTCCGCGCCGACGAAGCCCGGGCTTCCGTCTACATCGTCGACAAGGCAAAGGCCTACGAGGAGACCGGCGGCGCCTGCCTGCCCTACGCACCCGGCGAGTTTCCCCTGGCGACGCGCGAGATCCTCGGAATCGCGAAGGGACCTCCGGGTTCCACGCTCGTCATGATGGCCTTCGACCGCGACGCCCCGCACCTCGGACTCGCTCCCGTCGTCGCGGAACAGACGGCCGACTCGAAACCCGCCCGCTTCCCGGCGGAAGGATCCTCCTGGCCCTATGACAAGGCCCACGCCACGGTCGATCTCTACATCGCCGTCTTCGACAACCAGGACCCCGAACTCGCGAAGATCAGCGAATATTCGGAATGGCTCGCGGAGGCCTTGGCGAAAAACGACGAGGTCACCGCCCTCCTCCACGCCGAAGTCATTCAGAAACGCTTTTCCAACCTCCTCCGCCAGCGCAACGTCGAGGAATACCGGGTGAAATTCGGCGATGGCCTCACCTCGCTCAAGGCTCCCCCGAGTGCGAAAGCGGCCGTGACCCGGGGCACCCCCGATCCGCTTCTCGACGAGATCCCGAGACTTCCGAGCGTTCCCATCGCCGCGGTGCGCCGCGGACTCGCCAAGCTCGACGAGGAATGGCGGGAGGACAGCCGCGCCATTTCCTTCGCCCCCGGTTCGCCCGGCATCCTCGTCTTTCCGGTTTCCACGCCCATCGCCCCGTGAGCCCGCCCGCCCAGGACGCGGACCCGACCGGGTCGGGCAGAGGATTCGACCCCGTGCAGTCGCCGTGGTTTTTCCCGCTCATCGTCCTCGCCGCCCTGCTTTCCCTGCGTTTCCTCGCTCCCGCGGTGGTGGAGAAAGCGGAGCTGTTCTGGCTCGATCTCGCCCTCGACCTGCGGGCGCGGAGCGGCCATTCCAGTCCGCTCGATCCCTCGATCCGTTTTGTCGAATTGAAAATGAACGAGGAGATCGCCCGCCGTTTCGCCACCGAGGGCGAATACGCCACGGTTGCCGGCGTCCTCGAGACTCTCGCCGCCCTCGAGACGCGGGTCATCGCCGTCGACATCATCTACACCTATGGTCGCGCCGAGGACCAGAAACTCCTCGCCGAAGCCATCGAGCGGATCCACGCCAACACGCGGACCCGCGTCGTGCTCTCGACCTCCATCGAGAAAAACGCCTCTCCTCCCCATCTCCTCACCTCGCTCCCCCACGCCGGCGGGGAAAAATTCGAGCAGGGCATCGTGAACGTTCCCGCCGACCGCCACTGGCGGGAGTATCAGCTCGTCTACCGCTTCGAAGGAAAGACGCTCCCCTCCCTCGCTCTCGCCACCTATGCCGCCTCCCGGCCCCCGGCCCTCGCTCCTCAAATCGTTGCGGAAGGAGTGATGGAGTGGAAGACACTCGACGACTCAGGAAGTCCCGTCACTCGCCGCGGCGACACTTCGCGCCTCTTTCTCAATCTGCCCCACTCGTATTTCGACAACCGTTACGACAAGACCCTGCCCGGGTTCGAAAAAGGCGGGCGCGTCTGGACGGTCGCCGAGATCGAGCGCCTCGCCGCCCGAGCCGGGAATGACTCCCCCTTGCGGGACACCCTCGTTTTCCTGGGCTACGACGCCGAGGTGGACGGCAAACCGACGACCCATTCCCCCCTCGAGCCCGGCATGTTCCTGCACGGTACCGCCCTGCACGATCTCATGCACGACACTTCGATCCGTCCTGCGCCGCCCTGGCTCGACTACACCCTTCACCTGCTCTCCGCCATCCTCGCCGCCTTTGCCTTTTCGCAGGTGAAAGGCAAGCGCTCGCTTCTGCTCGTCGCCACCGCCGGTATTGTCCTGACCCTCGCCTTTGGCTGGATCGCGATCTGGCACCGCGGCCTGCTCCTACTCCCTGCCGCCGTTTCCGCCGCCAGCCTCTGGGGAGCTTCCGTCTTTCTCGAGATCGGCCGGCGCTGGACTTGGGAACAGCGCGAACGGACCCGGCGCGACGCCATGCTCGGTTTTTATTTCTCTCCGGCCGTGCTCAAGCTCGTCACCCAAAACCTCGACATGATCCGCCCGCGCGGAGGCGAGGTCGCCGTGCTCCTCAGCGATCTGCGCGCTTTCACCACCCTCTGTGAAAGCGGCGAGGTCGAGCGGGTCTTCGAACTGCTCAACCGGCTCTTCGCGGTCGAGACCGATGCCGCCCTCCGGGAGAACGGCAGCCTCGCCCGCTTCGCCGGAGATCAGTTCCTCGCCTACTGGGGCGCGCCAGAACCGTGCGCCGACGCGCCCGATCGCGCCCTCCGCGCCGCTCTTGAGATCGAACGCACGCTGCGCTCCCGGCGCGAAAGCCCCTCCGCCGACGAAATCGACGGCTGGCTCCGCATCGGCATCGGACTGCATTGCGGACGCGGCCTCACCGGTCACGTCGGTTCGCGCACCTACCGCGACTACAATATCGTCGGCGACTGCGTCAACACCACCGCCCGCATCGAAGGCCAGACGAAAAACTACGCCGCCGCCATCCTCGCGAGCGGCGAATTCATGGCCGCCCTCCGGGAAAAGCCCCTCTCCCTCCATCTCGACCGTGTCCAGGTCAAAGGCCGTTCCCTCGCCACCGAACTCCACGCCGTTTTCGGCACGGACAACGATCCCGGGGCGGAGGGACGCGAGGCCTACACGTCGGCCTTCCGGCTCTACGAGTCCGGTGACTTCGCAGGCGCCGCCGAGGCTTTCGACCGGCTCGCCCCGCATCCTCATCCCACGATCGCCACCTCGGCGGAACTCCTCGCCGACCGTTGCCGCCGTTACCTGGAAGATCCGCCGGACCACTGGGACGGCGTCCACGAACTGACCTCGAAGTGAATCCGCGTCGGCTCACGCCTTGTCATAGATGACGGGCATCCGTCCTTTCCACCTCCGCCAGGTTTCGCGATCCATGACCAGGTCGGTCATGAAACGGGCCACATGAATGCGGCTGGTTTTACCCGCATCGAAAATCGCGCTTCGGGCAGGAGAGGCAT
>JAGRPC010000601.1 GCA_020439925.1 Verrucomicrobiia bacterium
TACGAGGGATCCACCTCGGGCTCGTCGTTTCCGAAATTCGGTTGGCGATGGCAATCCAAAGAGGCCGCGCTCCCTTCCGAACCCTCGCCCAAGCCGGCGGGGGGAACGGAAACCGCCGAACTCACAAACGTCGCCGCCGTCTCCGCGGAGCTTCCCGGGTTCCTCGGGGTCAAACGAGACGGGATCTGGGAGAACCCGACCTTTGGCACGGACTGGACGACAGATTCTCCGAAACTTCTCTGGCGCCGCTCCATCGGCAAGGGATGGTCGAGTTTCGCCGTCAGCGGTGAAAAAGCGCTCACCCAGGAACAGATCGGCGATGACGAGCAGGTCACCTGCCTGGATCTCGCCACCGGCAAAACCCTGTGGTCACACGTCGACCCGGGTGTGCGACTGCTCCTCGAGCGCGCCGAAAACGGAGGTGCCGCCATGGGGGGAGACGGTCCTCGGGGAACCCCTTCGGTGCATGAGGGGAAAGTATACAGCATGGGTGCCACCGGCCTCGTTCATTGTCTTGATCTGGCTTCCGGAACCGAAATCTGGTCGCGACATCTTCTCCGCGAACTCGGTGCCATCGCCCAACGCTGGGGCATGGCCAGTTCCCCGCTCATCCTGACCGATCCGCCCGTGGTGATCTTCACGGGTCCGGACCATCCCGGTCCGACGCTCCTCGCCTGCGATCTCGAAACGGGAGAAACGCGTTGGACCTACGAGGGCAGCGGCGGCAGCTATGCTTCCCCCCGCCTCGTCACCATCGGGGGGGTCTCTCAGATTTTGAGCGTCAACGGAAAGGATGTCTCCGGAATCGATCCCGCGACCGGCTCTCCACTCTGGACCCATCCCTGGCCAGGAAACTTCCCGAAGGTCGGACAGCCCATCCTCCTTCCCGACGACCGTCTCCTCGTCACCGCCAGCTACGGGGTCGGCAGCCTGCTCCTCGAAATCAGCCACGAACCGGACGGATCCTTCAAGACCCGGCAACTCTGGAAGACGACCTATCTCAAGACCAAGTTCAGCTCCGCTTCCGTCCTCGGCGAGCATGCCTACGGCCTCGACGAAGGGCGTCTCTCCTGCGTTTCGCTCGCCGACGGAAAACGCGTCTGGAAGAATGAAAAGTTCGGATTCGGACAGCAGCTTCTTTTCGGCAGCCACCTTCTCGTGCAGGCCGAATCAGGCGAAGTCGTGATCGGGTCGATCAGCCCGGGAGGGTTCAGGGAAAGCGGCCGCATTCCGGCCCTTTCCTCGATGACCTGGAATGCTCCCGCAGTGGCGGGACGCCTCCTCCTCGTGCGCAACGACGAGGAGGCCGCCGCATTCCTTTTGCCCCCACCCTGAATTCGCATCCCCGCTAGGTCCGACGTTTCCTCATGTCTCTCTCCATTCACACCCGGGAACTCACCGTCCGGACACAGGGCAAGGGAACCTACGAACTGACCCGGGAATTGAGGGCGTTCGTCCATGCATGCGGGGTCCGCGAGGGACAGCTGACCGTCTTTGTCCGGCACACCAGCGCGAGCCTCGTGATCATGGAAAACGCCGATCCCGAGGCAAGAACGGACCTGCACGCCTTTTTCGATCATCTCGTCCCGGAGACGCTCCCTTTTCTCGTCCACACCTACGAAGGTCCAGACGACAGCCCGAGTCATCTCCGCATGGCCCTGACCCGGACCAGCGAGGTCATTCCCGTCACCGGCGGGGCCCCCGCCCTCGGAACCTGGCAGGGAGTTTTCCTCTTCGAGCACCGCCGCGCCCCGCACACACGAAAGATCGTCCTTTCCCTCATCGGAGAGTCCGCCTGAGTGCCCGCTTTCACCGCGTTTACGTGGAGATTCCGGTTGTTGAGCCACCCGATCCCGGCGACAGTTGCGGACTTCGGGAGAAAGGGCGGCCATCACCTGTCAATCCGCCTCCTCCCCTTCCTTTTGTATCCATGAAAACCACCACCGACCGTCTGCCCGGTCTCGCCCTTGTTCTCACCCTCGGTCTCGCTCCTCTCGTGAGCCTGGCTCAGGATGCGCCTCCCGCTCCTCCCGCCCCCGCGGAAGCGGCACCCGCCGCGGAAGCTCCCGCCACCGGGGCCGCACCGGCCGCACCGGCGATTTCGGAAACCGACGTGATTCTCGAAGTCGACGGAACTCCCATCACGGTCCTCGACATCCGCGAGCTTTTCACCGCCCGCTACGGACGCCAGTTCGAGCAGATGCCCGCCGAGCAGCGCGCTCTCATCGAGCCGCAGATCCAGCAGATGGTGATGAATGAGCTGATCCAGAAGACCCTGCTCGTCAACGCGGCCGAAAAAGAGGGCATGAAGGTGTCGGCCGAAGAAGTCGAGGAGAGCCTCAAGGCGATCGCTGCCCAGATTCCGGACGGAGCCTCGCTCGAGGATTTCGCCAAGAGCGCCGGAGTCAGCCTCGACCGCATCCGCGAACAGATCTCGACGGACACCAAGATCCGCAAGCTCTACGAAAAGGTCACCGCCGACGTCACCACGCCCGCCGAAGCCGACGTGAAGAAATACTTCGACGAACATCCCGAGGAATTCGAGCAGGCCGCCAGCGTTGACGCCGCGCACATCCTCATCTCGACCCAGGGCATCGAGGATCCCACACAGCTCGCCGCCAAGGAGAAGATCGCGAAAGAGCTTCGCGAAGAACTCGTCTCGAAAAAGGGAGAGAACTTCGCCGAAATGGCAAGCCTCCACTCCGACTGTCCCAGCAAGGCCCAGGGAGGCGACCTCGGAGAGTTTGAAAAAGGTCAGATGGTGCCGGAGTTCGAGACCGCGGCTTTCTCACAGGAAGTCGGTGCGATCGGCGAATGTGTGAAGACCCAGTTCGGCTACCACA
>JAGRPC010000111.1 GCA_020439925.1 Verrucomicrobiia bacterium
GGCCCGGGCGGGGTTCCTTGCCATTTCACCGCGCGGGCCGCGCGGTGCTACCGCCTCCGCCCTCGACGCTCTCCGAATCCGGACTTCAATTTCCTTCAAACGCGCGGACCGCGCGGTGCTAACTTGGGCGACCCCATGATCGATCTCTCCCGATTCGACAATACTACATTCGACCGCGGTGCTTCGCGGGTGAAGGAAACGATGTGGTGGTTCGTCCGTTCGTTTCTCTTCGCACCCTGGTTTCCGGTTCCTTCTGCGTTCAAGGTGACGGCGCTGCGGGCCTTCGGAGCCCGTGTCGGTCGGGGGGTGGTGATCCGCTCGCGGGTGAACATCACCTTCCCGTGGCGGGTCGAGATCGGAGATCAGGTCTGGATCGGCGACGACGTGCTTATTCTCAGCCTCGACCAAGTCACGATCGGTTCGAATGTCTGCCTTTCCCAGCGGTCGTTTCTCTGCACGGGCTCACATGACTTCTCGAAGGACACTTTTGACCTGATGACCCGCCCCATCACCATCGGCGAGAGCTGCTGGATCGGGGCGCAGTGTTTCGTCGCTCCCGGTGCCGATCTGCCCGCAGGCACCCGCTACTCCGCAGGATCGGTGGTGAAGGGCACCGCTTTCTCCGAGAAGGAAGCCGAAGGATCAAGGACTCGGGAATCCGACGATCTCCGTCCATGAAATTCCGACCAGGACACACCAAGCGCTTCTGGTGGGGCGCGGCGATCGCCGTGGTCGCGGTAGAGCTGTTTGTCTTCCTCCGTACCATTCCCGAAAAGTTGCGCTGGGCTCACGAGCCCGTACTGACCCTCGACCTGGGAGATGAATCCGAAGGGAGCGGCGGTTATCGTTTCGTCGAGCAACCCGAGCGACTCGGCGGTGCCGTCGAACAGCTTTCCTACTCCAAAGGCGTTTGCGGTGTGTTTGTCCCGGGAGCGGATGGCAACTCGCCGCAGCGTGCCCTCGACTTCTTCTACTTCGAATACGAGCCCGGCAACTCCCGCTTCATTCACGACGTTTTCGGTCACGTCCCAGAGGCGTGCATGAGCGCCACCGGGGCCGTTCTGAAACAGGAACATCCCTCCCGCACCATCACCATCGGTGGACGCTCCCTGAAGGTCCTTGTGCTGGAATTTGTCTCACCGGTTTCGTCGCAGCCGATGTGGGTCTTCCGTCTCACCTGGCTGCCGCCGGACACTCCTTACGATCCCTACCAGGTCGCCTACCTCATGAGACAGGAGAAATTCCTCATCGGTGTCCTCGGCCAGCCGAAACCTCCAGCCCGTGTCCTCCTTGCCGGCGCGATCGGCTACAAGGATCTCGATGAGGCCTGGTCAAGCTATGAGCGACTCCTCGTCAGCCGATTGAAGATCGCGACGCCGTGAATTCGTTCTTCGTTCTTCGTTCTTCGTTCTCGATCGAGCGCAACCCGAATACCGTGCCCGGTTCTAATCCGATCAAAACCGATGAAGATTCAGCGATTTGAAGACATCGAAGCTTGGCAGATCGCGCGCAAACTGACGCAAAGCATTTATCGTGCGACTAACGTGCCCCCCTTCTCCAAAGTTTTTGGACTCGTCGATCAAATCAGGCGGGCTTCGGGGTCCGCCATGCACAATATTGCAGAAGGTTTCGATGCGGGATCCAACGCGGAATTCATCCGATTCCTGCGTTATGCCCAACGTTCTTCTTCCGAAGTGCAGAGCCACCTCTACATCGCCCTCGATGAAGCCTACCTCTCTGAGGCCGAATTCGACGTGATCTACGAACTTGCGGCCCACGTGAAAGCGAAAGTGGGCGGATTCATTCACTATCTTCAACGTGCCGGATAACCCAAGAACGAAGAACATGGAACGACGAACGTGGAACCACGAAGAGAAAACGTCCCGTTTTCTCTTCGTAAACCAGTTCGTGCCACCCGATCCGGCCCCGACGGCACGGCTCCTGGGGGAAGTGGCAGAGGAACTGCAAGGACGGGGCCATGAGGCGATGCTCGTCGGCGACCGCATCGACTACCGGGGTGCCAAGACGCTCCTGGGAAGTCGAGCCCTGAGGGAGGCCCGCTCTCTCCTGCGCCTTCTGGGAAAGATGCTCACGACCCCGCGCGCCGACGTGATCGTCTGCCTGACGTCCCCCCCGATGTTGCCCTGGGTGGCGTATCTCGCCCGGATCCGCCATCGGGGCGCAAAGCTGATCCACTGGGCGATGGACCTTTATCCCGACGTGGCGGTGGCGCTCGGTGAGGTTCGGAAGGAATCCTTTCTGCACAGGGTCACCCGCCGGCTCATGCAACAGGTCTACCGAAACTGCCAACTCGTCATTGCCCTCGACCGGGAAATGGCCCGGCGCATCGGATCCGACCCTGTCGAGTGCCGGATTGCCCCCCCCTGGCCCCCACCGGTGTCCACCTCCAAGGCTCCTTCCAAAACAACGAAGGAGGAAGGAACTTTCACGTGGCTCTATTCCGGGAATCTGGGGCGCGCCCACGAGTGGCGCACTCTTTTAGAGGCACAAGCCCGCCTCGAGGCCGAGGGGATTCCGGCGGTATTGGTCTTTCAGGGAGAAGGAACCGAGATTCCGGCTGCTCGTCGGTTCGCCTCGACTTTGGACCTGAAGCGTTGCCTCTGGCGTCCCTACGCGAATGACGAAGAGCTTTTGCCTTCGCTTCTCGAGGCAGGGGCTCTTGTCGTCACCCAGAAGCCGGCGACGGCCGGATGTCTCTGGCCAAGCAAACTGGCCCTCGCCCTGCAGACGGGACGCCCCATTCTCTGGGTCGGGGAGACAGACGGCGGAATCGCCGAAAGCCTGCAAGAGGCCGGACAGGGAGTTTTTGCACCGGGAGAAAGCGCCTCGCTCGCCGAAAACGTCGCCCGGCTGGTGCATCACCCTTCATCAGGTGGCGATGACCTTCCCGATGTGGTCGCGCGAGTGAAATCGGTCCGTGAGTCAGGAATCCGGCGGGTCGCGGATTGGTGTGAGGAGGTAGGCCGCCTGGGTAAATGGTGAGTTCGGCAGACAAGGAAACGCTCCCTCTGGGCGATCATTAAGAATTCATGATATTTGGCAATTCGTATTTTTTTGACTTTTTAATTATGAAAATTATTGTTTTTAGTTATTTTTAGTAAATATTTCTTCAATGACTCGATTCCGGCACCGATTTTTCCATTGCTTACCCGCCCTGGTGGCCGCGGTAGTCTTTGGATTTTCGGGACTGTTTTCTCGGATCCAAGCGTCGCTGATCATCAACGAGATCTTTCAGTCGAGCCAGGCGGACCGGGAATGGGTCGAATTCCTCGTCACCAGCGACATCACCCTTGGTGCTCTCGACTCCTTCTGGTTCGGGAACACCGACGCTGCGACAGATTCCATTACCACGATGACGCATTTCGATTCCGCGGCGATCCTCAATTCGGTCAGCTATTTCACCTCCACTTCGGATATCGTCAAAGCGGGTACGCTCATCGTAGTAGGAGGGGACAAGGTCACTCCCGACTTCAACTACAGTCCGAACCTTCTGACACCGGGCGATTCGGATGCCTGGAGCTTCTCCCTGTCGGGAGGCGTGGGAATCTCCTCCACCAACCCTTTCGACCTGAACAAGAATTCAGGAGCCGTCTGGTTGGCCTCGTCTCAACCGACCAACTCTATTGACGTCACTAATTTCATCTCGGCCGTTGCCTACCTCAACACCGACGGAGACCTCTCGGGAGGACTGATCGCCGACTACATCACGACCGCGTCCCTGACGCAAGGCACCTTCCAAACGATCCATGGAGGAACCGGGGGTGGATTTGACGGAAAGCTTGGAAACAACTGGTCGATCTCGAATTCCGGGACCGGTACTTCCATTTCCTTCAACGACACCGAAAACAATACCGAGACCATCGGTGTCCTCAACGGTGGCCTCAACACCTCTACCATCGGCGAGCTCCGGGCGGTTCCTGAGCCGAGTGCCCTGATACCCGCAGCCCTGATCGCCCTCGGAGGGTTCCTATTCTGGAGGCGTCGACAGACCCGGCCCGCGGAAGCCTGAATCTGATTGGAAACCGGAAGAAAGCCCGATGGCCTATTACCGGAAAATGCTCGTGCGAAAGCTTTTCGGCAGCCGGAGAAGAAGACTCCTCCTGCCGGGAATGACGGCGCTGTTTCTCGCCTTTTCCGCCGCTTCCTTCTCCAAACGCGATGCCATCTCCTGGTACCTCGGTGTCTGGCGGGCGGAATCTCTGATCTCGAAATCCGAGTGGGCCGCCGAACTGGGTGACTGGAAAAAGGCCACACAGACCGCCGTCGCCGCCTGGCAACTTCATCCCGGGGAAATCACGATTCTCCGGCGAATGTATGAGGCCTTCTCCGGAGCTCGATCCGCGGAGGCTCTTGCCGTAGGACGCTCGCTCTTCGAGCACCCGCAGGCGACCAGTGAAGATCGCCTCTCCGTCATTTCCCTGTTCCTCGGCACCGGCGACCTCGTCACGGTCTCGTCCCTGTTTTCCAAACTCCGTCCCGCAGAACGGGAAAAACCCGAGGCTCTCGAACTTGGTGCCCGCTTCTTCCTGGCCCGGAACCATCCCCAGGGTGCCCTTCCCTTGATCGATCGTCTGAGGATGAAACGCGAAGAACCGCGCGATCTCCTGCTGGCGGCGAAAACCCTCTCACTCACGCCCTCGGAGGGCGACCTCGCCATTGCCGAGTCCCAGCGAATCATTGGCGAGCTGTTTCGAAACACGACGGATGACTCCCTCGCCGTCGAGGGATTTCTGCTGCTCTCGACCATTTCTTCCGCTCACTGGCAAGGCGATCTCTTCGAGGATGCGCGAAGCCGGCTCTCTTCCCTGGAGGAACGCGGCACGACCGTTCCCGCCCGAGCCTGGCTTCTGGCCGACGAGATTGAAATGAAAAATCACCCCGAGCGCCGACAGGAAATACTCCAGGCAGCAATGGACCGCTGGTTCGGACTCGAGCCCCGTCTTTTGGGGCAGTGGCTTGTCGGACAGGGGGAGGCGAAACGATTCCTCGACCAGGTTCCCCGATCTGTGGCTCTCGAAAGACCCGAGATGGTGCCCGTGGTGACGCAGGCCCTAATCCTGGAGAATCGTTGGGAGCGGGCCCTGAGCCTGCTGGAGAGAGCGCCCGAGGGCACCGATCCTGTCGTTCTCCTGAGTCTCAAGGCCATGATTCAGACCCAAACCGGCCACGTCGCCGAGGCCAAGCAGAACTGGATCCGGTCCTACCGCCAGGCCGAGATGACGACCGGCCGACAAGCCCTGCTCCGCTGCGCCCAGCTGGCTTCTCTCGGGAATCAGACCGACCTGCGCGACAAGGCACTCGCCGAAGCGATTTCCCGCCCCTCCTCTCTCTCGATTGCAGCCACCGACGTGGCTTTCCTTTTCCCCTCTCTGGCCAGCCAGAACCGCAGCGACGACCTGCTCCAGGTGAGCCTCGGGCTTCTCGACTCCGAGCCGGAGAATCCCCAGATCCTCAACAATGCCGTCTGGCTTCAACTCATGAAAGGCCGGGCAGACGAGGACAAGGTCAAGAAACTCGCGGAGAACGCCAAGCGGTTCCCCGCCGTCAAGGCCCTCCAATCCACCCTTGCCCTCGCCCAGCTCAAGGCCGGCCACACCGAAGACGCTCTCTCGACACTCGAACCCATGAAACAGCGAATCGAGGCCGGAGAAGCGGAGTCCGCACCCACCGACCGGGCCCTCGTCGCCCTCGCCCTCGCCAGAGCCGGAGAGACCCAACGCTCACGTGAGATCGCGAATACGGTTCGGTGGGACAAGCTCCTCTCGGTGGAGCGACAGTTTTTCACCGCGGCCATCGACGAGGCCATCGACGATCGATTGGGGCTTGATGAACGCGGGATCGGGAATTGATTGGGGGGTTCCCTTCCGCGTCTCCGGGCACGATGAATTCCTCCACCCCTTCCCATTCATCCCGCGATACGAAGCATTTCGCAGGCTACGCCTCGCGCGACGGCAGGTCCCTCGCGTTCTGGGCTTTCCTCTCCGTTCTCTTCATCCAGTTGGCCCTGGCCCTCATGCCCAGCTGGTCGGACGGGACCTACTACGACTATGGTTACCTGGCCGCCGTGCTGGTGCCCTATTTCTTTCTCGCGCGATGGAAAGAAGACGGTCTTTCTCCCAATGAACTGGACTTGCGGCTCCGCAAGCTGGCGACTTCGCCCCCCCTGATCGGCCTCGTAGTCGCCACCATCGCCATTGTGACCCTTCTTCGCATGGCGCAGTGGGCCGACTCGGGCTGGCGTACGCCGCTCTATCTTCATGCCTTCATCGTCTTGGGAACGAGCGGCACGATCCTTGCCCGCCTCCTGGGTCGGAGAGCGGTCGCTTTCTGGGGATGCGCCACCGTCGTCTTGCTGGCTGTGCCGCTGCCGACCCGCCTGGAATTCACGCTCATCCATGGTCTGACCGAGGGAGTCCTCGAATTCTCTCTCTTCGTCAATCGTATGCTCGGCCTTCCCCTGATGAGCCAGGGTGAAACGATCTTCGCGAACGGCATCCCCCTCCAGGTCAGCGACGGATGCAGCGGCATCCGTTCCTTCCAGAGCGGAATTTTTGCCGGATTTGTTCTGGGAGAATTCCTCAGACTCCGTGCCGTTGCCCGCATTCTTCTTCTCGCGGCCGGCCTGGGTCTGGCTTTCCTCATGAACGGGTGTCGGGTCATCTACCTCGTCCGTCACGCCGTCTCTTACCCGGAGGCCGACCTTCAGAAGGTGCACGACCTGAGCGGCTACGTGTCCCTGACCACAACCTTTCTCCTCATTGCCGGCACGGCCTGGCTGCTCTCGAAATTTTCGGGAGAAGGCCACGCTCCCAATCGGAAAAACTGAGCGAAAGTCCCTGCTCAGGAGGTACCCCGGATCCTCTCGGAGGATCCATGGCCATGCGGATCACTCCACCCCAGGGCGAGGTAAAAAACCACGAGCCACTGCACCGCCGGAATCTGGAGGGGAAAATCCACGAGGGCATGCACCAGCACGAGGACCAGGGCGAGAAGGGCGACACTTGCCGACAATTCTGTCTGCCCTGATTTCGACGCTCGACAGCAACGCTGGAAGAGGCGGCGCATGGCGCTTCCGTATAGAACAACCCAGACACAGAATCCAAGCCATCCCCATTCGACGAGCGATTGCAGCCAATCCTGGTGAGCGTGGTACCAGTATCCCCAGATCCGGTCCTCGAATTCGAGCGTGTGGTAGGGAAAGACGAGGTGAAACGTGCCGGCACCGTGGCCGAAAAACCCCGCGTCCCATACCGCTCCAAGGCAGGCCCGGTAGGCATAAAACCGCCCCACGAGACTCCCCCCGTCGGCGGCGAACTCGTTCCACTTCGAGATCGCCCCCAACAATCCGGGGAGAACAAAAACACCGGCGAGAAGAAGCAAAAACAGCCCGAGAACGAGAGCGCCGGTCTTTGTCGTCATCGGCATCGAAAGTTCTGACCGGAAACGCCATGCCGCAAGAAGCAGTCCGATGCCCCCGAGAACCTGCCCCGCCTTCGAGGAGTTCACGAATACGGCCGCGGTGAGAATAAAAAACACACACAGGTCAAGGGATGCCGTGAACGACCACGGCCGGATCAGACGGCTTCTCAACCAAACCGCCAGTGCGGCCGGCCAGCTGAGATTGAGGAAGGATGCGGCATTCGCGTGGTAACGGAACGCCGCAAAGAAGTTTTCCCCGAACCGCTTCGGACCGCTCCACAGCATGG
>JAGRPC010000112.1:0-34062 GCA_020439925.1 Verrucomicrobiia bacterium
CCACGATGGCGTCATCGACGACGATCCCGATGGCGAGGACCAGGCCGAAAAGGGACAGGTTGTTGATACTGAAGCCGAGCACATGCATCACGGCAAAGGTACCGACGAGAGATACTGGCACGGCGACGAGCGGAATGATCGAGGCCCTCCACGTTTGAAGGAAGAGGACCACGACGAGAACGACCAGAACGACGGCCTCGAGCAGGGTGTGGATGACCGCGTCGATCGACTTGCGGACGAAGACGGTGGGATCGTAGGCGATCGCGTAGTCGATCCCTTCCGGGAATTTCGCTTTCAGCTTCTCCATGGTCTCCCGAACCGCCTGCGAAAGGGAAAGGGCATTGGCCCCCGGCAGCTGGAAAACCGGAATCCCCACGGCCTTTCGATTGTTGATGAGGCTACGCAAGGCGTATTCGCTCGATCCCATTTCGACACGGGCGACATCTCCGAGACGGAGCTTCTGTCCGAACTCGCCGACCTTGACGATGATATTCTCGAACTCCTCCTCGGTGACGAGACGTCCCTTGGTGTTCACGGTGAGCTCGAAGGGCACGTCCGCGCGCTGTGGCTGCTGACCGATCACGCCGGCGGCGACCTGGACGTTCTGTTCCCGGATGGCGTTGACGACGTCCGAGGAGGTGAGCCCGCGCGCTGCGGCTTTGTCAGGGTCGATCCAGACCCGCATCGCGTAGTCCCCTCCCCCGAAGAGCTGAACCTGTCCGACTCCGGGGAGACGTGCGAGTTCGTCCTTCACGTTCAGCGTCGCGTAGTTTCTCAGATACAGATCATCGTAACGGTCATTGGGCGAATACAGGTGCACGACCATGGTGAGGTCCGGCGAGGACTTCACCGTGGTCACCCCGAAGCGGCGCACTTCCTCGGGCAGCTTCGGCAGCACCTGGGCGACACGGTTCTGAACCTGCACCTGGGCGAGGTCGATGTCGGTTCCCAGCTTAAAGGTCACCGTCAGGGTCATGACCCCGTTCGCCGTGCTCTGCGAGGACATGTAGAGCATGTTCTCGATGCCGTTGATGGTCTGCTCGAGCGGAGACGCCACCGTCTCGGCGATCGTCTTCGGATTGGCGCCCGGATAGGTCGCGGTGACGATGACGGTGGGAGGCGCCACTTCCGGATATTCGGAGACCGGGAGCTGGAAAAGGGAAATCGCCCCGAGAACGAGGATCAGGAGGGACAGCGTACCCGCAAAGACCGGACGGGTAATGAAGTAGGAGGAGAAATTCATCCGGCAGTGGCGAAGAAGGGCGCGACTTTCAGTTGAGGATCGATCATGCGTTTCACCGACAAATCCCTCGGATCAGGGATGCGAGGCCGTGGCCGGAGCCGCCGATTCAGTTCCCGGTTCCACCGGCTGCACCGGCATCCCGGGTTGGGGCAGGCGGGCCATGCCGTTGACGACGATCTTGTCTCCGGCGGCAAGGCCGCCCCTGATGATGCGTTTCCCTTCGATCGAGGGACCGATTTCCACGGGTTTGTAGACCGTGAAATTGTCCGGTGTCACCCCGAGGGCGTATTTGTTGGCCTGGTCGGTGAGGACGGCTTCTTCGGGAATGAGGAGGGCCTTGTATTCCGAAGTCATCGGCAGCCGCACCCGGGTGAAAAGCCCCGGCGTGAGACGCCCGTCGGGATTGGGGAGTTCACACCGGATAACCATGCTGCCCGTGGTCGCGTCGAGGCGGTTGTCGAACGATTCGATGGTTCCCTTGTGGGGGAAATCTGTTTCGTCGGCGAGTTGCACCTCAACCGGAACCCGACCGTCTCCGTTTAGATAAAGGCCACCCTCGCGCCTGAGGGCTTCAAGGCGGAGGAGGCTGTTTTCGTCGATGTCGGTGTAAACGAAGACCGGATCCACCGAGACGATGGTCGTGAGGAGGGTGGCTCCCGCAGTGACATAGTTCCCCGTGGTCGTGATGGCGCGACTGATGCGCCCGCTGATCGGGGCCTCCACGCCGGTGTGCTCCATCTCGATCTCCGCACTGTGCAACTGCGCCCCTGCCGCCTCCAGCATGGCGACGGCCTGAAGATGGGCACTTTCCCGCGCATCGGCCTGCTCGGGGGAAATCGCCCGCGCCGAAAGCAACCCCGGAACCCGGTCGAACTCGCTCCGAGCCAGCGACTCGACGGCTTCGGCCCGGGCAACTTCGGCCCGGGCCGCCCGAAGACGGGTTTCGAAGGGACGCTGGTCGATCGTGAAAAGCACATCGCCCTTTTTGACCAAGGCTCCCGCCTCGAAGTGCACCTCGGTGATGTAGCCCGAAACACGGGGACGGAGTTCGACCGTTTCCTCCGCCTCCACTCGCCCGGTGAACTCTTCCCACTCCACGAGGCTGCGGGTCTCGACCTCGGCGAGGGTAACCTGCGTCGGCGGCATGCCTCCTCCCCCGGACATGGGTTCCTTGGGACGGCCACACCCCGTGATCAGGAGGATGGGAAGGACACGAAGACAGACGGAATTCATGGAAGGAGGATGGAAGGAAAATCGAAAAAAGGAGAAGGTTGAGCGCCCCTCTGCTGAAACTCATGCGACGGGCAACATAGCCCCGAGAAGGTGAAGGGTGCCTCTTTCAAAGTCATCGAGGGGAGCCAGGTCGTTTTTCATCCTCGCATGCAGGAGAAGCCCCTCGCTGTAGGCGAAGACCATGCGGGCGAGCAGACCGGGATCCCCCTCGACCACGGAACCCTCGGCCTGTCCCTCCCGGATGGCTTTCTCGTAATAGAAAAGAAACTCGTCGAGTATCCCCTGGAGCCGGTCGCGCAACTCCGGATCGGTCGTCGCCACTTCCGCTCCGAGGGAATGAATCGGGCATCCGAGAACCCGCCCGTGTTGACTCTTCATCGCCTCCTGTTCCTTGCGGAAATCACGGAAACAACGCAGGATTCGCTCGACGGGCGGCACGTCGGAATCGAAAAAGCGCGACAATTTCACGAGATATTCCGACCAGCTGTGATCCAGCGCCGCCACGGCGAGAGCCGATTTCGACTCGAAGAAGTAGTAGAAACTGCCCTTCTTGACCCCGGCGCGATCGCAGATGTGATCGACCGAGGTGCGCCCGTAGCTCCCCGTCCAGATCAATTCCATCATCGCTTCGAGAAGCCGCTCCCTGGCATCACTGACGCGTCCCATAATGGCCGACTTTCCCGAAACTAGATGAACGGTCAACTATTTTTTGCCAAGACACGATTTTCGGCTTAAAACCTTGTCGGGACCGCTGTCCTTCCCACCCTTCTCCACCAATGCCCTCCGATTTCCGTATCTTTGGTATGCGAACCCTGGTTCGCGGCGGTCTCCTTTCTGCGGCCTTCTTCGCAGCCTCCTGTGACCAGAAACCCGCTCCCGCTCCTTCCTCTTCCCCCCAGGCACCGGCGGTGACTTTCGTGGTCCCCGAAGTTCGTCGGGTGATCGACTGGGACGAGTTCACGGGGCGCCTGGCCTCTCCCGAAACGGTTGAAATCCGATCCAGGGTGTCCGGTTATCTCGAGGAAGTCCACTTCAAGGAAGGGGCCGAGATCAACGAGGACGATCTTCTTTTCAAGATCGACCCGCGCCCTTACGAAGCCATCGTGGAAAAGATGGAGGCCCGCGTCCTGAGTGCGAAGAGCCGTGTCGAGCTGACCGCGACGGAACTCGAGAATGTGGCCAAACTCCAGGGCAACGGAGCCATTTCCGCCGAGGACTATGAACGTCGAGCCAAGGCGGCATCGGACGCCGAAGGACTGCTCCGTGCCGCGGGGGCGGAGCTCAGACAAGCCAGACTCGACCTCGAATTCACCGAAATCAGGTCTCCCATTGCCGGGCGAGTCAGCGACGCACGCGTGACCAAAGGCAACCTCGTCACCAGCGAGGGAGCGGAGGCCACCCTGCTGACGACCGTCGTCTCACTCGATCCAATCTATTGCTACATCGAAGCGGACGAACGCTCCGTCCTGAAATACAGGGAACTGCACCGTGAAGGCAAGCGCGTCAGCGCTCAGTTCGGCCGGGTGGTGGCGGAGATGGAGCTGGCCAACGAGACCGGCTTTCCCCACAAGGGTTACATCGATTTTGTCGACAACCAGCTCGATCCCGCCACCGGCACGATCCGCGCCCGGGCGGTCTTTCCCAATCCCGACAAGCTCATGGCCCCCGGTTTTTTTGCACGCGTCAGGGTTCCCGGCAGCGGAGAATACGAGGGCCATCTCATTCCCGACCGAGCCATCGCCGACGACCAGGGCACCAGCTTTGTCTGGGTCATCGACGCGGAGGACACCGCCACCTACCGGCGCGTCGAGGTCGGTCCTCTTCTCGACAGTCTCCGCATCATCCGGACCGGACTGGAGGCGGGAGAACGGGTCGTCGTCGACGGGGTCATGGCCGTCAGGAACGGACAGAAGGTGAAACCCGAACCGCTCCCACCGATCGGAGCCACGAACCCCGGGAACTGACCTCTGCCGCCCCCGGAAACCCATCTTCCAACCGCGGTTCCTCCTCCTTTCGCGTTCAATGAACCTTCCCCGCTTCTTCGTGGATCGACCCATTTTTGCCGGGGTCGTCAGCATCGTCATCACTCTGCTGGGCGGTCTCGCCTTCGTCGGACTCCCGATCTCCCAATATCCCGAGGTTGTCCCACCCACGGTCGTGGTCACCGCCAACTATCCCGGAGCGGACGCCCGCACCCTCGCCGAGACCGTGGCGACTCCGCTGGAACAGGAAATCAACGGAGTCGAGGACATGCTCTACCTCTCCTCGTCCAGCACGAGTGACGGTCGTGTCCAGATCACCGTGACTTTCCGACTCGGGACCGACCTGGACAAAGCCCAGGTGCTGGTCCAGAACAAGGTCAACGCCGCTTTCGCCCGCCTGCCCGAGGAAGTCCGGCGCCAGGGGGTCACGGCCCAGAAGCGCTCCCCCGACCTTACCCTTGCCGCGCAGTTCTACAGTCCCGACGGCTCCAGGGATGTCGGTTACCTGTCCAACTATCTAACCCTGCAGATCCAGAACGAAATCGCCCGCCTTCCGGGCGTGGCCGAAGCCTCGTCCCTCGGAGGGCTCGACTACTCCATGCGAATCTGGCTCGACCCGGAAAAGATCGCCGCAAGGGATCTCACGGCGGGAGATGTGATCAATGCCGTCCGCGAACAGAACGTCCAGGTCGCCGCCGGAAGCCTCGGGCAGCCCCCGGCTCCGACAGGAGCATCCTTCCAGTATACCCTCACCGCGCCAGGCCGGCTCAAGACTCCGGAGGAGTTCGGCGATATCGTCCTCAAATCCGGTGACAGCGGCGAGGTCGTCAAACTGGGCGACGTTTCCCGCATCGAGATTGGTTCGCGTGACTATGCCAGCAAGACCTACATGGACGGCAAGAATGCCGTCTCCCTCCGCGTCTTCCAACTCCCCGGCAGCAACTCCCTCGAGACAGCGGACGCGGTTTACGCCGCCCTTGCCAAACTGAAGGAACGATTTCCCCCGGGAGTCGACTATCGCATCAACTACGACACCACGAAGTTTGTCCGGGCCTCGATCCGCTCGGTGCTCCACACGCTCCTCGAAGCGATCGTCCTCGTCGTCATCGTGGTCGTCGTCTTTCTCCAGACCTGGCGTGCCTCCATCATTCCCCTGATCGCGGTCCCGGTTTCCCTCATCGGAACTCTCGCGGTGATGCAGGCCTTCGGGTTTTCGCTGAACAATCTCTCGCTCTTCGGACTCGTGCTCGCCATCGGGATCGTCGTCGACGACGCCATCGTCGTAGTCGAAAACGTGGAACGCAACCTTGCCAACGGCCTCAAGCCCCGCGATGCGGCGATCCGTGCGATGAACGAGGTGAGCGGCCCCATTATCGCGATGTCCCTGGTGCTTTGCGCGGTCTTCGTTCCCACCGCCTTTGTCTCGGGGATTTCGGGTCAGTTCTACCGGCAGTTTGCCCTCACCATCACCGCTTCGACCGTGATTTCGGCAATCAATTCCCTGACCCTCAGCCCCGCCCTCTGCGCCCTCCTCCTCAAACCGCACGGAGATCGAGGCGACTTCTTCTCGCGTTTCCTCGACCGGGCTTTCGGCTGGTTCTTCCGGGGATTCAACCGCTTCTTCCGCTTCACCGCCAACAGCTACGCCAAGGTCGTTCGAAGGCTCCTTCGCATCAGTGCCGTTGCCCTCTTCATCTACGCCGTGCTCGTGGGCGGCGCTCTTCAGCTCTTCCGTTCCGTGCCCACCGGCTTCATCCCTTCACAGGACATGGGCTACTACATCGTGGTCGTGCAACTGCCCGACGGCTCCTCGTTCGAACGAACCGATTCGGTCGTGCGCCAGGTGGATGAAATCGCCCGCGGTCTCCCCGGGATCGCCCACACTTTTGCCATCTCGGGTTACTCCTCCGTGCTGCAGGCGAACCAGTCCAACGTGGGCGCTGCCTTCCTCGTCCTCGACGACTACGCCCATCGAAAGGATCCCGTTCTCAAGGGAGAACCCCTTCTCGCCGACATCCGCAAAGCCTTCTCCGTGGTGAAGGAAGCGCGCGTCCTTGTGCTCCCGCCCGCTCCCATTCGTGGTCTCGGAAGCGCAGGGGGATTCAAGATCCAGGTGCAAGACCTCAACAACGCCGGGATTCCCGCACTGGAGGAGGCGACCCACAGGCTTCTCGACGCCCTCCAGAAGGAACCGGGCTTCACTTCCATCATTTCCGGATTCCGCGCCAATGTTCCCCAGTATCACATCGACATCGACCGCGCCCAGGCGAAGACCATGGGCATCTCACTCGCCGAACTCAACGAGGCACTCCAGGTCTACCTCGGGTCGGTCTACGTGAACGATTTCAACCTTTTCGGGCGCACATACCAGGTTGTTGCCCAAGCGGAGCCGGGGATGCGCACCCAACCCGAGGACCTCATGCGCATCAAGATCCGAAACCAGGATGGCGAAATGGTCCCGCTCGGCGCCCTCGTCACCCTGTCGAAACAGGGAGGGGCAGACCGCATCCAGCGCTACAACCTCTACTACTCCGCCGACATCAACGGAAACACTCTTCCCGGCATCAGTTCCGGCGACATGATCGCCTCCGTCGAACGCCTCGCGAAGGAACATCTTCCCAACGGATTTGCCATCGAGTGGACCGACCTCACCTACCAGCAGATCCTCGCCGGCAACACCATCGTATACATCTTTCCGCTCTGCGTGCTTTTTGTCTTCCTCGTTCTCGCTGCCCAGTATGAGAGCTGGAACCTCCCCCTCGCCATCATCCTCATCGTTCCCATGTGCCTGCTTTCCGCTATCGGAGGTGTCTGGCTGCGCGGCTTCGACAACAATGTCCTCACCCAGATCGGGCTCGTCGTCCTTGTCGCCCTCGCCGCAAAGAATGCCATTCTCATTGTCGAGTTTGCCAAGCAGATCCAGGATTCCGGTGAGGACCGATTTACCGCAGCGGTGGAAGCCAGTCGCCTGCGGCTTCGTCCCATCCTCATGACCAGCTTCGCTTTCATCCTCGGAGTGTTGCCTCTCCTCCTCGCCACCGGGGCGGGTGCCGAGATGCGTCAGGCCCTCGGTACCCCCGTGTTCTGGGGCATGCTGGGGGTGACCTTTTTCGGTCTCGTTTTCACTCCCGTATTCTACGTGGTGATGCGGAGACTCGCCGGTGACAAGTCCACGCCACCCAACCGGTGACTGTCACAAATCCGAATCAAGACGGTATCCTGTCAGAATGCACCCTCTTCGCTGCGCCCTCACGCTCCCGCTTCTCCTTCTCGTCTCCCCGACGCGGGCCGTCGATTACCAGGGCGACATCCAGTCGATCCTCAAGGAACATTGCTGGGACTGTCACAGCAATGAAAAGGAAGCCAAGGGTGATCTCGCCTTCGACGACAAGGAGGATCTCGCCAAGAGTCATATCAATCCCGTGGGATTGATCCGTCCGGGCGAACCCGAAAAGAGCGACTTTCTGGCACGCCTCAAACTCGATGAAGAGGACGACGACTTCATGCCCAGAAAAGGTAAGCCGCTCCGCTCCAGTGAACTGGCAAAGATCGAACAGTGGATCCGCGAAGGTGCCCTCATCGACGCGGCCAATCCCACCGAAACCGAGAAGGGCCGCATGGAGGAGGTGAAACTCGCCAACGCCCTTTCTGGCGGAGATGTCTACTTTCAATGGACCAACACCCAGGGCAAGGTGATCGAGGCGAAATATGCGGGATTGGAGGGCGAGTCCGTGAAGATCACGATGAAGACGGGAAAAAGCTTTCTGGTCCCGCTCAACTCTCTCAGCGCCGAGAGCGCTGCCCTCGCCAGGAAACTGGGTGGAAAGTGAACCAGGCGGCCGTTGGAAACGATTGAGCGACGCGACTAAGGGCTTGTCATCGGAGGCAACTCCGCTCCATTGTTCCAAACCCTATGAAACCGCTTTTCTTAGTCCTCGCCCTTTCCCTTTCCCTCCTTTTCTCCCTTCAATCACGCGCAGGAGACCTCCCGGCCGGGGCCCGTGTCGCCGTGATCGGCGACAGCATCACCGAGCAGAAGCTCTATTCGAAGTTCATCGAATGCTACCTGCTCGCCTGTACCGGTCGCGACGATCTCATCGTCTTCCAGTTTGGCTGGAGCGGTGAACGCGCCGACGGATTCGCAAACCGCCTGTTCAACGACCTGGCGGTCTTTCATCCGACCGTCGCCACGACCTGCTACGGAATGAACGACGGCAGTTACCAGCCCTACAACGATGGCATCGGCGGCAACTACGAGAAGAACATGATCCGCGTCATCGATGGATTGAAAGCCGTCGGAGTGACGCAGGTCGCGCTGGGATCCCCCGGGGGCGTCGATCCCGATTTCTTCAACCGCCTCGACGGGAAGATCTACAACGAAAACCTCGCCCGACTGAAGGATATCGCCAGATCCCTTGCCGAGAAGAACGGCCTCGACTTCGCCAATGTGCACGACACGATGATGGTGGCCCTGCCAAAGGCCAAAGCCGCCCTCGGCAAGGATTATTCCCCCTTCGGAGGTGACGGGTTTCACCCTTCCCCTTCCGGCCAGCTACTCATGGCGCAGGCATTTCTCAAGGCTCTGGGCCTCGACGGAGCTATCGGCACCATCACCATCGCCGCCGACGGAGCCACTGCGAGCGAGGGGCACAAGGTCCTTTCCACCTCGGGTTATTCCGTGGATCTGGAGAGCAGCAGGTGGCCCTACTGTTTCGACGCGGATCCGAAGAATGCGGCCAGCACCCGCAGCATTCTTCCCTTCACGAATTTCAACGAAGAACTCAACCGCCTCACCCTCGTGGTGAAGGGACTCAACCGTCCGAAGGCCAAGGTGACCTGGGGTGGCCAATCCAGGGAATTCACCCGTGAGCAACTCGAAGGGGGGATCAATCTCGCCGCCGAGTTCACCTCCACTCCCTTCGACGAATCCTTTCAGAAGCTGATGGAGGTGGTCGCCATGAAACAACAGTTTGAAACCACTGCGATCAAGAACCTGGTCACGAATTTCCGGATCTTCGGAGAGGACGCGACCAAGGATCCCGAACTCGCCGCCGCGTTTGAAACAATCCGTGCAAAGGTCGCCGCGAAGCATGCCGAGTACCACGCCTCCGCCCGCAAGCGCATTCAGCCGGTGAAACACACGGTGAAGGTCGAACCCGTCCAGTAATCGCGGAAGCGCGCGGGGTCGCCGCCCTCCCGGGTCAGAACAGTTCCGTAAGGGCGCGTCCCTGGTCCAGCAGCTGGAACGGTCGTCCCTCTCGGTCGATCGCGGCCAGGTCGTCGATCCCCATCGCATGATAGACGGTACGGGTCACGTCGGAAGGGGTAAGCGGCTTTTCGGAAGGGTATTCCCCGAAGCGATCGGTCTCCCCGTAGACCTGGCCTCCACGCACCCCGCCACCGGCGAAGAGCACACTCTGGCAGGCGGTCCAGTGGTCCCGCCCCGCGCCCTCGACCCCTCCCGAACGACGGTCACCGATGAGGGGTTTGCGTCCCATCTCGCTGGATACCAGGACGAGCGTTTCATCGAGAAGTCCTCTCTGATGCAGATCCTCGATCAGCGCCGAATAGGCGCGGTCGAACTCGGGCAGCAGATTGTCCTTGAGACAATTGAAATTGTTTCCGTGGGTATCCCATCCGCCCGCACTGCGGCATTTCTTGTTGAGGCTGGTGTCCTCCTTCCAGAACACAGTGATGAACGGAACTCCCGCTTCAACGAGTCGACGGGCCATGAGAAGGCTCATCCCGTTGACGGTTTGCCCGTAACGTTCCCGCAAGGCAAGGGGCTCGCCAGCCACCTCAAAGGCCGCACTCGTTGAGGCCGATGCGAGCAGGGAAAAGGCCTTCTCCTGCAGCCTGTCGACCTGTCCCATCGCCGCGATCTGGTCAAAATCACGCCTCGCGTTGTCAAGCGTCTCAAGAAGCACGCGACGGTCATCGAGCCGTGCCTTCCCTTCCCCGCTGAGAGAGAGCGACGGTGCGCGGAAGTGCAGGGGCTGTTCACGGTCCCCGTCCAGATAGAAAGGCTCGTGGTCAATCCCGAGCTTTCCGGCAAACTGTCCCGGCCTCGTGTAGGGCAGCTTGCTCGGCTTGTGGGGCAAGGTGACCACCGAGGGCAGGGTGTCGTGCGGAGGACGCCGGGAACCGACGACACTCCCCATGAAGGGCCAATCTCCGGGCAACGGCTTCCGATCGTTACCCTGGGTGCGGAAGGTCTGGTCGGGGATATGCCCGGTGAGATTGTAATAGTAGCCGGCATGATGGTCGCCGGTGGCCTGGCCTCCGTCGGTCACGGAACGCACCACGGCAAGGTGGTGGGCCACCCTCGAGGTCATGGGCAGATGCTCGCAGAGTTGGATGCCATCGGCCGCAGTCGGAATGGGGCGAAACATCGAGCGGTAAGCCGAAGGCGCGTCCGGCTTCAAATCCCACGTGTCGCACTGCGAGGCGCCACCACAGAGGAAAAAGAGAATCGTCGACTTCGCTGGCCTGTTTCCCGAGGACCCCGGAGCCGCGCTCGCGACTGGAAAACCCGGACCAAAGCGATATCCGGCAAATCCCACGGTCGAGGCCACGAGAAAGGAGCGACGATTCATTCCCATGGGCAGGAAGTTTATCCCTCCCGCCAAAAACCGTCACTCCCTGAGTCAGCGCCATCACGCCAGAATAGGAACCGATGGCCTCATCCCGTCAAACTGCGCCTTGTCCGAAACCGCGACAACCTGCTACGAATCTCCCGATGAGACTTCTGCCCTTTTGTATCCTGGCCCTCTCCCTTCCCCTCGCCGCCCAGGACTATGACACACGGTCCTGGTTCAAAGGTAACACTCACACCCATTCCCTCTGGAGCGATGGAAACGACTTTCCTGAAATGATCTTCGACTGGTACCGCTCTCATGGATACCACTTCGTGGGCATGAGCGATCACAACGTCCTTCAGGAAGGTGACAAGTGGATGGATCTTGAAGCCATTCGGAAACGACAGAAGGCCGTCGGCCGGGACGCCGTGACCAAGGCCGAAGCACGATTTGGACCGACCTGGCTGAAGCGAGAGTCCCGCGGAGGAAAGGAGGGAATTGTCCTGAAAACTCTCGCCGAATGCCGCATCGTTCTCGAAAGGCCGGGCCAGTTCCACCTCCTGAACGCTGAAGAAATGTCGAACTCCGGCGGGAAGAAGCCGGTTCACATCAATGTGATCAACCTCGACAGGGTCATTGAGGCCGTGAAAGACGATGCGGCGACACCTCGCGAAGTCATGAAGCGCAGTCTCGTCGCCATCGACGAATACCGGAAGCAATCGGGGCGCCCCATCCTCGCCCATCTCAACCATCCCAATTTCCAATGGTCGCTGACGGCCGAAGATCTCGCCAACGTGGCCGAAGGTGCCTACTTCGAAGTCTACAACGGTCACCCCGGGATCAACCACCTCGGGGACGAAACGCGCCCCGGAGACGAGGCGATCTGGGACATTGCCAACACCATTCGCCTCGCTGAGCTGGGGTATCCGCCCCTGTTCGGAGTGGCGACCGATGACTCACACACCTACCACGGGGAGGATGTCTCCCCAGGTCGTGGATGGGTGATGGTAGGAGCCGAAGCCCTGAACGGGGATTCCATCGTCAACGCAATGCTCGCGGGTCGTTTCTACGCGAGTTCGGGAGTCACGCTCGATGCCATCCGGCATGACCCAACAAAGCGCACTCTGAACCTTGAAATCACCCCCTGCGAAGGAGTCGAATACACCACCACCTTTGTTGGCACACGACGGGGCTACGATGCCACCGCAAAAGACACCGGTATCGGTGAGGTCTTTGCCACCGTCACCGGAAACACCCCGTCCTTCACCTGTCCGGATGATGCCCTTTACGTCCGCGCGACCATTACTTCCACCCGGAAGCATCCGAACCCTTCCTTCGAGAACCAAAAGGAACAGGCCTGGATCCAGCCGGTCGCCTGGAGACTCCGATAAACGAAAAAGGCCGGCTCGGATGATTCCGAAACCGGCCCTAGTCGAACTGATTCGGGGATCACTTCTTCTTCCGAAGGAACGTGGGGACATCGAGGTCTTCCCCGTCCACGATCGTGGGATCCGTCTTGGCGAAGCGTCCACGCGCGGCGGCAGGCTCAAGCTGAAGCATCTCCTGCTGCTGACGGTGCTCATCACTGGCGGGGGCAAGCTCTTCTGCCGGGAGCGAAGGCGGACGGCTCGGAGGGAGGGCCGGACCATCCAGAGGCGGAGCCATGGGATCGCGAGTCTTGATGCGGCCCGTATTCCCACTACCCACCACCCGGGTCAGGGTGATCTTCTGGGAGGTTTCGGTGACTGCCTCGACGCGCCCCAGTTCAGAGTTCTCATCGGAAGCCACCGGGGGAAAGGGCGGCGGCATTACCGGAGCTCCCTCAGGAGCGACGTTCATGGCGCGCGCAATGGGATTGCGAAGATCCTCTTCATCCGTTGAGGGAGCCCGATGGATGGGCGGAAGGGACTCCGGAGCGTAAGCAGGACGAGCTTCCGGCTCCTCCTCCACCGGACTCTCCAACTCTTCGAGAGGTTCGAATACGGAGGCATCCTCCTCGGGAGCAAAATAAACTTCCTCTTCGGCGGTTGGCTCAAAAACCGGGAGACTGACTTCCTCAAGCGTCACCGGCTCCGGCTCAGAGTAATCTTCCACGGGCTCGGATTCGACGGGAGCCGCAACGCTGACTGGAAGAATCGGCTGCGTCATCTCGGGTTCGACGGGCGCAACCATGCCCAGACTGATCGCCGGAGCGGATGCTGCCTCGCTTGCTTCTTCGGCAGCAGCGACGGCACCAGGGCCGGAAATCGAACTGAGAATGGTGACGGTAAGGCTGTTGCCAAGGCGCTTGTCGGTGCCGGTTCCGAAAAGAATCTGCGTACCTTTGCCGACGTGCTTGGATAGCTCCTCCATCACGAGCTGGACCTCAAAAAGGGTCATCGTGTCCCCGCCAGCCACCTGGACAAGAACTGAGCGAGCCTCGGAGAGAAGCTTTCCACGATCGAGAAGCGGGCACTTCATGGCCTGTTCAAGAGCTTCGTGTGCACGGTTGTCGCCCTTGGCCACCCCATAGCCAAAAAGGCAACGAGAATCGTCCGAATCGAGGGCGGAAAGGAGATCGTCCATCCCGATGCGGATGATACCGGGTCGAAAGACGACGTTCATCGTCGCCCGAATACTCTGGCTGATGATCTTGTCCGCGGCTCCAAAGGCCGCAGCCACACCGTCCTTGGGAACGATCAGTTCCCCCATGCGATCGTTGTCGAAGGTGATGACGGCATTCGCGTAACGGGCGATGGTTTTGAGCGCATCTCGGGCTTGCTCCATGCGCCGTTCCCCTTCGAAAGTGAAGGGCATCGTGGCGAAGACGACCAGAAAGACCCCTTCCTCTCTGGCAACGCGGCAGACTTCCGGAGCAGCTCCGGAACCGGTTCCTCCCCCGAGACCCACGCAGACGAAAACCATCTTGCTGGAGCGAACCGCCTTGCGAATTTCATCGACAGCCTCGAGCGCCGCTTGCTTGCCGAGGCTGGGATCACCCCCGGCCCCCATGCCTTTGAGCAACGTGGAACCGAGCTGAATCTTCTGGCTTGAAACCGACGTCGAAAGGGCTCTCACGTCCGTATTCAGCGTAAGCAACTCGGCGTCGTCACTACCTTCGAGCGCCATTCGGTCCAGGACGTTGGCTCCAGCACCACCGACACCGATAACCTTGACACCGAATTCCGAGCTGTCGGAAAACTCGCCCTGTTCAGATTGATTGTATTCGATCATGGGGATTCCCTGCAGTTTGGTTGAATGACAGGGAATGTCAACGTTTTAGACACAATTCCCCGGGCTACTTTGAACCTCCGAAAAACTTCTCCAACTTCGATCCCAGCTTGGAAAAAGCCCCCCTCTTTGGTTTCTGTTCATCAAGGAGTTGTGCATACCGGATCAACCCGACCGGCGTCGCATACTGCGGGTTTTCAAAGAGCGCGGAGGGTCCCGACATCGAGGCAGAACCCGCTTTTTGCACCGGAATTCCGAAAATTTCCTCCACCACGTCGTCAATTCCCTTCATCAGGCTGGATCCTCCGGTCAGGAAAATGCCCTTCCCGATGCGTTCGAGATACCCGGCCTTCGCAAGAGGTTCGTGCACGACCGAGAGCAGTTCCGTGACGCGCGCGTTCATGATCTGGTTGAGCAGTTCCTGACTTACCTTCTTTCCAGACTCACCTTCCACCGGGATGTCAACGTCGATCATTCCTCGGAGGGAAGCGCTGCCATGGTTCACCTTCAGTTTTTCGGCACGCGCGAGAGGAATCTTCAAAACGAGGGCGATATCGTTGGTGATGTGATCTCCACCGATGGGGACACAACCCGATGCGACGACGGCCCCGTCAACGAAACAGATGTAGTCCGTGGTTCCTCCACCGATATCGATGAGGAGGGCACCCTCACCCTTTGCATCCCGGTTAAGGACGACCTGCGCGGCGGCAACTGGCGAAAAAACAATATCCTCGACCTCGAGAGGCACCTCCCTTACACATTTGATCGCATTCTGAATCCGGGTCTTCACCCCATGGATGATGTGATAATCTGCCTCGAGTTTGTGTCCGAGCATGCCGATCGGGTTCGGAATCTTGTCCTGACCGTCGACATAATAATGCTGGATGATCGAATGAATGTACCCATTCTCTTTTGGCAGCGGCACGTCGCGGGCGATCTTCTTTACTTCCTCCAGATCTTCGGGAGTGATTTCCATCTGCTCGTCCGCGACCCGGATCGTTCCTCGATTGTTGAGGCTTTGTATATGCGAACCGGTCACCGCAAGGAAAACGGTGTTCACCTCGACGTTGCTTCGTTCCTCGGCCCTCATCAGTGCGTCATGAAGACAAGTCTGAACCGTCTCGGGATCGACGATCTCACCTTTTCGAACACCCGCGGAGGGGTGCTGGCCAACGCCCAGGATCTTTATCGCACCGTCGCTTCGCACTTCGCCCACCACCATGCAGACTTTCGAAGTGCCGATCTCCAAACCAACGTAGATGTTCGATGAAGCCATTCGTCGTTTCCCTTCTCCAGTGCGTGGTTTGAATGATTAACGGTTTATCCCCCCTTCAGGATCGACCGCAAGTGCTTTTCCTGAGCCGAGTCGGAAGTGCCGGAAGCAGAAGAATCCGGATCGCCCGATAAAGGAGCTGAAGTTACCTGGGAGACCGGAGAAACTGGAGCTGTCGCGGTAGCGTTCCCTGCAACAGTGGAGCTTTCCGCTGCTGCGAAGGTGACCGGAATGTTCTTTACCGCCGCCAGGTTGACCGTCGAAAGCGTCCGCCCGGTATCCGCCATCCGGTCGAGAATCAGGGCCAGATCGTCGAGCCCACGAGCGAAATCGTAGGCACCAAAAGTGGCCTTCAGAGCGGTCGAATAGGTGCATTCGAGCGCCCACTCATCCCTCACTCGCACGCTCTGCACCGAAAGACCCCGCGGAAGGAACCTCGCGTCACTGGCGACAATCAGTTTTATACCGGCGGAAATCACTTCGGACGCAACTTTTGCCCCCTCCTCGGGCTCGACCATTTCAAACGCCTCCACGACTGGGAGGGATTTGATTCCCTCGTTGAGGTCAAGGCAGCGGAATACGTGGCCTTCTTCATCGAGCAGGAAACCCCGCTCCAGATCCCAGGGACGGATCCCCAAAGGAGGGACCGACAACCACGCCACAGGCACCCGCTCCCTCACCATCAGATGAAGACGATCCGGCAACTCCCGCGTCACCGTGGCCCGCTCAACCTGCGGAAGGGTTTCAATCCGGGTCTGAATCTGTCCGAGGTCGAGATCCATCAGGTTCATTCCCGCCGAAACATTGGCAATCTCGGCCAGGCGCGTCACGTTCAGACTTCCATCGGTCTGAATCTGCAGTGACTTCAGGACAAATTCTTCGTTCTTGAAAAAGACCTCTCCATATCCCCACTTCAGTGCAAGTGGGATGCTGACAGAGAGGCAAGCCAAGGCGATCAATCGGGCGGCCAGCAATCGGCGTCGGATGCGTCGGCGGGGGCTGTGTTTCGCAGCAACCGGTTCTTCGTCGAAACGGATCCACTCCGTCTCATCATCGGCGCGGCGCCGAGTAAAGATCGATCGGAAGCGGAACTTGCGGACGTTGCCTCGCCTTGATTTCTTTCGCATTAGTTAAATTCTAGCGAAAGTTCAATAATTTTCAAACAAAGAGTTGAGTAGTCCATTCCGACAGCAGCCGCCGCTTTGGGAAGGAGGCTGCTCTGGGTCATTCCAGGAATGGTGTTCACTTCGAGGACGAAAGGGACCGAATCCGAGTCGCGCAACAACACGTCGACACGTGAATAGATCTCGATTCCGAGAGCCTGATGCGCCTTCAGAGCTTCGACTTGCACCGCTTTCGTAACCGCATCGGGGAGGTCGGCCGGGCAAAAATAATCAGTGCCCCCCTGCCCCGTCATCCACGGATACTTGTTGGAGATGTCGTAAAAGCCTGATCGCGGCTGAATATGAATGACGGGAAGAACCTGCCCTCCCACGATGCCGACGGTGAGTTCCTTACCCGCGATGAGTTCCTCAACGAGAAGGTCGTCGGAATAGTTCGAGGCATCCTCGAACGCCGCAGACCACTGCTCGGGAGAACGAACGAGATGAACCCCCACGCTGGAACCCTCGCGAGGGGGCTTTACGACACAGGGAATGCCGATCGATGCGGGAACTTCCTTCGTTTTCGAGGCAAAAATCACTTCGGAAGCCGGGGTGATCACCCCGGCATCGATGAAACGCTGTTTACTCAGGACCTTGTCAAAAGCCGTTTCCGAACTCGCTCGGCGTGCCCCGGTATAGGGAATACCGCGGGCTTCCAGCTCCGCCTGAATCTGCCCGTCCTCCCCGAACGTACCGTGAATGACATTGAAGGCGAGATCGGTCCCGGCGGGAAGTTCGAAGTCGGTGCCCCTGACATCAACCAGAGAGACCTTTCCGACTTTCCCCTCGAGAGCTCCTACCACCCCCTTGGCCGAAGCAAGGGAGACTTCTCGTTCCGATCCGGGACCACCCGCGAGGACGGCGACATGCAGAGTGTTGAGGGGAGACATCATAGGAAACGGTTTCTGGTCGGTTGAGGGTGAATGATTTCAAACGGGCTCGTCCTGTCCGATAATCTGGACCTCGGTCTCAAGTTCGATTCCGCGTTCTTTCAGAGCCACCGCCTTGATCTCGGCGATGAGGTCAAGCACGTCCTTCGCCGTCGCGGCGCCTTCGTTAACGATGAAGTTCCCGTGTACCTCGCTGACTCGCGCCGCCCCTTTCGCGGCGTTCTTGAGCCCCATTTCGTCGACCAGTTGTCCCGCGCCCACGGGCCCGGGGTTCTTGAAAACACATCCAGCACTTGCGGCCACCGGTTGGGAACTTTTCCGTTTGTCCTTCGAGGCATTCATGCGTGCAGCGATGTCGTCATCGGAGGTCGGCGTGCCCTTGAATACGGCGGAAACGGCGACATTGTGGGCCAGTTCGGGCACGTGGCGATAATAATGACGGATCTCTTCGACCGTTTTCTCAAAAACGGTTCCCTGCGCATCCACCATCTTCACCCTGACGACCTGGTCAAAAGTCTCCCAGCCCATCGCCCCTGCATTCATTCGGAGGCTGCCTCCGACATTACCGGGAATTCCCTCCATCCACTCAAAATCTCCCAGTCCCGCAGACTGAGCCGCGGCGGCAAGAGCTTTGAATTTCACGCCAGCGCCGGCACGGACGGTGTTGCCTTCGACACTGATTTCACCGAATTCGCCCCGAACCGGATTCATGACCACTCCGGGAATCCCACCGTCCCGCACAAGCAGGTTTGAACCGCGCCCGACAACACGCAAGGGCATTCCGCCCTCGGCGCAGTGCTTCACAATGCGGGCCAGTCCCTCCACGGTGGTCGGCTCGATCCAGAACTGAGCCGGTCCCCCCACCTTCATCGTGGTGTGCCTCCGCATCGGTTCGTAGAGCTTCAGAATCCCATCCGGCTCGGCGAGGATGTCGCGCAAGCGGTCAAGAGTCCCGAGGTCTCTCGCGAGACGGGTTCCGATCTCGTGAACGTTTCCTGCCCCCAGGGTGATGAGCCAGTCGCCCGGTTCGAGCCGTTGCCCGACAGCAAGGTGAAGAGTCGAAAGGTCGGGATGGAACGTCACCTTTTCCACATCACCGTTCTCCAGGACCGCATCCACAATGGTCTGTCCCGAGACTCCCGGAATGGGGGGCTCGCTCGCCGCATAAACATCGGTCACCCATAGTTCATCGACGCCCCCGAAACAGCGGCCGAACTCCTCACGCAGGAGTTGGGTACGGGTGTAGCGGTGCGGTTGAAACACCACGACAAGCCGACCGGCGTGCTGGGACCGCGCCGTCTGAATGGTCGCGGCAATCTCCGAGGGATGGTGTCCGTAGTCATCCACGATGGTGACGCGATCGCTGTTTCGCTTCAGTTCGAAGCGGCGCTTGGCACCGCGGAAGGATCCAAGGGCTTCGTCGATCCGGTCAAAAGCCACCCCGACTTCAAGGGCGAGGGCGATCGCCGCCAGCGAGTTGAGCACGTTGTGACGCCCGGGAATCCCGAGGAAAACTCGACCGATCTCCTCCCCCTTTCGGCCCACCGTGAATTCCGTCCCCGCACCGCGCGGCGAAAGGTCACTGGCGGAAACATCGAAATCCCGGTTCCACCCATAACTGATCGCGTTCTTTCGCCCCTCGCAGACACGGCGGGCGTTCGCATCTTCTCCGCAGTAGATGATCTTGCCTTGAGTCTGGTCGCAGTACTGGCCGAAAACGGCACAAATCGCATCAAGCCCGTCGTAAAAGTCCAGATGCTCGGCTTCGACGTTGAGAAGAATGGCGTGTTCGGGATGAAAATTGACGAGAGTGCCGTCGCTTTCGTCGCCTTCGGCGACAAACCAGTCTCCTTTCTCTTCCCAGTTCGCATTGGTACCGAGAATCGGGATCTCTGCCCCGACGTAGTGGGAAGGCGCCTTGCCGCCGACACGCAGGACGTGCGCGGTAAGCGAGGAAGTGGTCGTTTTACCGTGGGTCCCCGCGACCACGATTCCCTTTTTCCCAAGCATGATCGCGGAGAGTGCCTCGGCCCTCCGCAGCAGGGGAATCCCCCGCTTCAGCGCCTCGTCGTATGAGGCATTGCCCGGTTTGATGGCGCTGGAATAAATCACCACATCGGTTCCAACGACCGCTTCGGCGGAATGGGGACTGGAAAAGTAGAGACCGGCCTTCTCGAGCCGCTCCGTTTCACGCGAAGTCACCTTGTCGGAACCGGAAACGCGGTGCCCCAACCCGAGCAGAAGAGATGCAAGTCCGCTCATACCCGAACCGGCTACGCCGATCAGATGAACGCGCAGCGGTTCCTCACGCTTCGCGAAGCGTTCGCCCCAGGTTTTGCAGAGATCGCTCATAGTCACTTTTTCAAACTGCCCTCAATTACTTCGCAGACTCTTTGCGAAGCATCCCCCAGAGCGAGTCGCTCCGCAGCTTCAGACATCGCTGCAAGCTTCTCCCGATCAAGGATCAAAGAGATGATTTTTCCTCCAAAGTTTTCCTCGTTCAAATCCCGCTGCGGCCACAGCTCCGCTGCCCCGGGAGCCGAAAAAATCTCGGCATTTCGCGTCTGGTGATCCTCAGCCGCATAGGGATAGGGTATGAGAACCGAAGGCAGCCGATAATAGCCGAGTTCGGTCAGGGTCGACGCCCCCGAACGACAAATGGCGAGGTCGGCGGCAGCGAGGGCAAACTGCATGTCTGAGCAAAAACTGAGCAAATGGCCGACCCCGGGGGTGGCGTCATAGGACGGTTTTACAAGATCGTAGTCCCCCGGTCCGCTGATGTGGAGCACCTGAATATCCGCGTCGGAGAAGGCAGGCAAACTCGCGGCGACGAGTTCGTTGACCCTTCTTGCGCCCTGGCTCCCGCCCATCACCATGAGCGTCTTCTTTCCCGCTTCGAGGCCAAAGTAGGCGAGGCCTTCCTCCTTTGAGGGTCGGCTGACCACGGAAGGCCGCAGCGGAGTGCCAACGACTTCGACTCGTTTTCCCGATCCGAAACATCGAGCACAGGCCTCGAACCCAACCAGCACAGCCAGGGAAAACCTGGCATTGAGCCGGTTCGCCTTTCCCGGAATGGCATTCGACTCGTGGATGAAGGTCGGAAGCCCCATCGACTTGCCCGCCGCCAGCGGAGCGGCCGAGGTGAACCCCCCCATTCCCAGCACCGCGTGGGCACCGAAGCTGCGAAGGAGTTTGCGGCAGGAGAAGAAAGACTTCAAAAAGGCGAGGAGGAAACCGGGCATCTTCAGTGAGAAAACCCCAGGCATGGCAATCGATGGCATGCGCTCGAAGCGCAGGTGCCCGTATCCTTCGGTCGCCATGGCATCGATCTGCTTTTCCGAAATCAGGAGCAGGACCTCTCCGCCTTCTGCTGTCCATGCCTCGGCCACGGCGATGCCGGGGAAAAGATGCCCCCCGGTTCCTCCGCAGGCGATAACCAAACGCTTCCCGGAATTATTTAACATGTGATAATTATCAGATCTTGCGTGATTTCGCAGTGAATTCAACCGCAGATCCGCAACGCGAGCACTTTTTACGGATGCGTCAACGAAGGCCTTTCACGATTTCCGCCCCGGAGCGAAAAAAGCCTCATTCCCGCGCCACGACCACGCGAAGGGCCGAGGGAAGCACACGGATGGTCTGGGGAGTCTTGGCGATGACATCACCGTCGACCTGGATATCCAGGACCGGATTGGTGCGGATTTCCACCGTTTCCACCGCCCACTGCGTCACCATCTGGGAAGCGTCCAGATCAAAAAACTCGTCTCCAATGAGCCGGTCGAGCCCGGTCATTTTCCCGGCAAGCTGCACAATTCCCTCGATGTTTGCCCTTTTCAGGAGGAAGACATCCAGTTTGCCATCACACACATCGACCGAGGGTGCAAGGGTCAGCCTCCCCACTCCCACCGTGCCCGCATTGGCAACGACGCAGGCGACTCCGCTGGCTTCGATAATTTCCTTTCCATCGAGAACAATCTGATACTTCGCCTCGGGAGTTTCCTGCAGCTGCTTGATGCCCGCCCAGACGTAGGCCAACTTTCCGAACTGGTCCTTTAGTTCGCGTGTCGCTTCCTGCACGACACCTACCTCGATCCCGCACCCGATGCGAAGGAGAAAGGGCTGCTCCCCCATCATTCCCACATCGATGCGTTTGGTGAAATAACGCTCCCCGCAAACCAGCTCGCAGCCTTTTTCGAGTTGCGTGGGGAGCCTGAGCTCCGACGCCACGAGGTTGCCGGTGCCTCCCCCCAGAATCAGCATGGGCACATCGGTCCCGAGCAGCCCTGCTGCCACCTCCATGACGGTTCCGTCGCCTCCGTATACGGCAACCACCTCGGCCCCGTCCTCCACCGCCTTTCGGGCGAGGACACTCCCGTCGCCGGGCCCATGGGTGATGGAAATGTCCCACCGAATCCCGGCGTCGCGAAAAGCCTGGTTGAGAATGGCCAGCAGCGGGATACGGCGTGACGGAGCAGGATTCACGACAACCTCAATCTTTGCCGGTTTCCTGTGGCTCTGAGTTTCGCCCGATTTGCCTGCCATGAGGTGGGAGAATAGGCTCTTTTCCCAAAATCGTCACTTGGTTATTCCGAAACGCCGACAACACCGGCTTGTCGCAACCGTGAGCATGTGACAGCATTGTCACCGACGCCGTCTTTCTATTGGGAAAAGTCACTTGACACTGCCAGCGACCTTTTTCTCACCCCATGCCCTCCATTCTGATCGTCGATGATGAGGAAGATATTCGCGAGCTCATCGCGATGAATCTCCTCCGCGAAGAAGACTACAAGTTGCTCGAAGCCGTCAACGGACTCGAAGCCCTCAAGATGGCCAAAGAGCTAAGGCCGGACCTCATCATTCTCGACCTCATGCTCCCCGGGATGGACGGTCTCAACGTCTATCGGAACCTTCGAGAAGACCCTCGCACCAAGGCCGTTCCCGTGATCATGCTGACGGCGCGTGGACGCCTCGAGGAGAAAATCGTCGGGCTCGAACTCGGGGCTGATGATTATCTTTCCAAGCCCTTCAGCCCCCGTGAACTGATGCTCCGGGTGCGCAACCTCCTCCGCCGCACCAATCCGAATCAGGGAGGCAGCATCGTCGAGTCGGGACCCTTCAGCCTCGATAAGAACGCCTTGAAGCTCCACCTCGAAGGAACCGCCATCGACTTGACGGCCACCGAGTTCAAGCTGCTCCTCATCATGATCGAGTCGCCCGGCATCACCCAGGAACGGGGAGAACTGCTCAAGAAGGTATGGGGATACAGCGACCTCATCCAGACTCGCACCCTCGACACCCACATCAAGAGACTTCGCGAGAAGCTCGGGGAGCACGGAAATTCCATCGAAACCGTGCGCGGAGTGGGGTATCGTTTCCACGACGCGTGACCGGTCTTCCGGCCTTCACCTTGGACTCCCCTCTCACATTCCTGATCCTTGCGGCTCTGGCGGGCTGGTTCGCCTGGCGCTATTTCCGTCTCAAGCACGGAGTTCGCGACCTGACCCGAACGCTCCTCTCAACCACTCCGGAGAGCCAGTCGGATCTCCCTCCGGTACGCGAGCGACTCGTCCTTCCCGATCTGCGACGCGCCCTCGTGGAGACGCTTTCGGAGGCCGTGCTTCTGCGCGATGCCGAGAGAAAGCAGCGGGAATTCCAGGATGCCCTCCTCAACGAGATCAAGGATGCCATTTTCATCCTCGATGCCAGCCGGGAGATTCGGTTCCTCAACGAGGCGGCAAAGCAGCTCTTTCCCAGCGATCAACCTTACCAATCCCGCCACTTCTTCGACGTCTGCCGCGACCACCGCGTCTACGACACCCTCGAACTGGCTGAAGAAATCGGAGCGAAGGTTTCCGACCATGTCGCACTACACGTTCGCGAAGAAAAAAAGGACCGACTCAAGGAGGTGACCCTGCTCGTCGAGGCTGAACCCCTCGTTTTCGGCGCGGAGAGTTCCCGGACCGGCTCCTGGATATTGCTCAAGGATATCACCGCCGAGCTTGAAACCGAACAGATCCGCAGGGATTTCGTGGCCAACGCGTCTCACGAGCTGCGCACCCCGCTCTCCATCATCAACGGCTACCTCGAGACCATGGACGAGGATGACACGGATCTCAACCAGGCCGTCTTTCGCCGTGCGGTTCGGACCATGCGCAAGCACGGCGAACGCATCGCCCGCATCGTCGACGACATGCTGACCATCTCGAAGCTGGAGGGCGCCACCGAACTCCTCGCGACCGAACCCTTCGATCTGCGAGATTCCGTGGAGGAAACGGTGCGGCAACTCGGCCCCATCATCGAGGAGAACCACGCACGCGTTTCGGTCGAGGCGGATCCCTCGGTCGACTGGACCCTTGCCGGTGACCGCTTTTACTGGGACCAGATCTTCTTCAATCTCATCGAGAACGCCCTGAAGCAGAACCCTGAACCCGGATTGAAGATCAAGGTCCGGTTTACCTCGGCCGAAGGACGTCTCCTCATCTCCATCACCGACGATGGCATTGGCATTCCCGCCGCTGACATCCCCCTGATCTTCAAACGCTTCTATCGCGTCCAGAAGCACCACGCCCAGACGCAGGTGAAGGGAACCGGGCTCGGTCTGTCCATCGTCAAGCGCGCCGTCGAGGCCCATCACGGTCGGATCGAAGTCGAGAGCAAACCCGGCGTAAGAACCGTCTTCACCATCACCGTTCCTCAAAGCTTCATTCGGCAACCCGGTTCGCCCGCCGAAAAGAATAACGGTGAGGCTTGATTCCTCCGGGGCTCGGAATCCGACAGGGTTGGGCCTCCGACCAGACCCTTTTCAATCTGTGACTTTCACGAGCGCTTCGCTCCATCGCGGCAGGTTGACTCCCTTTTCGATGCCGATGTCGGCCGTCACGACATGAACGCCCGATGCCGCATCCACGGGGATCGTGATCTTGAAGGCGACGGCTCCTTTCTCGCGGGCGGGCAAAGAGACACTTTTCACTTCCCTGGATTCCGAGAAGGGACCGATCAGCGTGACTTCGAAGTGCCTGGATTCGGTCGAATGGTTCCAGAGCCTCATCGAGACCTCGATCGTCTCGCCTCGCCTCGCCTCGATTCCATAGGGAAAAAACCATGCCCATTGCTCATCGATGGCGTAATTCACATCATCCCAGGCCACAAAATCAGAAATCATGGCGATGCGCTCTCGATAACGCGAAAGCAGGAAATCCGTTTCTTTGTCATTGAAACGGAACAGGTGGGGTATGTGCTGGTTGACCAGCCAGGTTCCTTTCGGCATCGCGGCCACCACCTCGAAACATTTCAGGTAACCCGAATCCTCGCGCATGAGATTCCGGTTCATCAGACAGTAGTCGTCGATCCCGCTCGGCGAAAAGGAATCACCGATGAAAAAGACTGGCGTCTCCCCCGGTTTCTCGACGAGAAGGGCTCCGTGGTTCAACATTTGTCCGGGAAAGGAACGGAAGGTCAGCGTGAACTCCTCCCACTTCATGGATTCGCCATCTTTCTTCAAAACCACGCTGTCGACTAGGTTGGGTGAAACGCCGGGGAGAAACCAGTCGCCGGGACGGGTGAGGACCGGAGCCACCTCGGGCGTCGCGTAGACCGGACACCCGAAAAGCCTCGCCGCATCGCCGATCGCCGCGGTGTGGTCGTTGTGAGTGTGCGTGGTGAAAATGCCATCGATGCTTTTCACCAGACCCTCCGCCCGGAACGCTTCGATGCTTTTCACCGCAGTCGGACCTCCCACATCAAGGAGAAAACCGCGCCCCGAGGCGGAAACGAGAAGTTTTGTCGTGCCGATGTGACGGCACCACGCCGGCAAGTCGACATGTTGGGCGAGCGGCATTCCCTTCACCCCGTGGTCCGGACCGAGGACACGCTCCGCGCAGAGAGACATCCTCTCCTCGCCGAAATACCAGTGAAGGGCGTTCGTCTCGAGATAGTTCCGGTAGATCGCCTTTGCCTTGTCCGCCGCCGCAGCGAGGTCCACCGCGGGATTCGTGATAAGAGGACCGCGCCAGGGCACAATCAGATCCGGCTTCTCCGCGGCAAGCTTTTCGAGGCTTGCGAGCCAGATCGAGAGGCGCCCCGCGTAGCCATGGTAGCCACCCACCTTTGCCTCCAGAATCGCTTCCTGGAAGGAATAGAGATCCGTGACACGTCCGCCCTCCCGGATCAGTTCTCCCGCAAAGGCCACCTTCACCCCGTCGATCGTCGCAAGGTAGGTGCCTCCATCGCGGGTGTAACCGGGAGTGGTCAGGAACCTGAACTCGAGTCCCTGCCACGTAAAGGCATCGCCATCCTCGAGATAACGTTCGACAGGCACGTCCGACAAAGGCCGGCGGGTCACCTGTTGTTCGTAATAATCAAAACGTTTGTCCCACCACTTCTCCCAACTCTCCGAGCTTCCCTCGAGGAACTCGCGCGAAGCGGCGGGAGCGAAAAGTGGTGCCGGCAACCTGCCTCCCGGAGCAGCCAGTTCCGCCACCTCGCGCCGGGCGTGGGTGAAGAGAATCCGCTCGCAGGCACCTCCATCGTCACCCGAACCCAGGTTGACATCGAGCCTCGCATCACCCCGCCGTATCGAAACCCGGTTGTGGCTCCCCTCCTCAAAGCGGAGCGAGGACGGGATCTCCCCGGCTACAGCGAAGGCGATCGGGAGGAGAAAGAGCGAGAATAGGCCGGTCAGGAGTTTCATGTCAGGGCTTTGAAAGATCGATATCGGTGGTTTCCCCCGGGGCGAGGTCGTGAACTTCGGGGAATCTGCCGGGTCGGTTGACCACCACCATGAGCCGCTTCCCAGCGGTCGGCGCGTAGTGGAGTTCCAAGGAACCCGTGCTTTCCGGAAGGGACAGGGTCGCGATCAGGAAACCCGGCCTCGCCGCCTCTCCTTCCGTGGCCAGGATGCCGTTCTCCGGAAACTTCAGGGATTCGCCCACGGCAAGTTCCTTTCCGCCCAAAACCAGCGAAAAGGCCTTGGAAAGATACACTCGCCCCTCCTCCAGCAAAGGCGCCACCTCCGTCGAAGTGCGGTTGCGCAGCCATGAAAGGTCGGTGCCCGTGGGGTTAGCACCCAGCACGCGGGCACTCTCGAGGTCCGCTGCGTGGACCGAGAAAGCGATCTGAGGCGGACCTCCCTCTCGTGGAAAAGAAACCTCGAGATAGTGATACAGGGAGTCGTGGGCCTGCAGATTCGCTGCCATCCCGAGTAAAACCACAAACATCAACTTGAACGAACACCGCCCCATCCAGCTGCATGGTTAACCAGACGGGAACCCCTTGGCAATCGCGCATTCGGGGACGCAGAGCAGGCGCCAAAAAAAAGGGCAGAGGATGCCCCCTGCCCTTTTCGAAAAATCTCGCGACGAGAGTCAGATCGCCGCCGGTTTTCCGCTGGAAGCGGACTCGTAGATCGCATCGATGATCTGCATGAGAGCGAGGCCCTGCTCCGCATTGTTGAGTGGGGCGGCCTTGCCCTCGATCGCCTCGACGAAATTCGCCGCCGAGTTGATTCGTCCCATGTCCTCACAGGGCTCGACCTCGATGGCACGGTCAACGCGTTGCGCTCCGTCCTGCGTGTAGAGTTCACAGGTGTCGATCGCGGTATCGTCGAGACCATCGGTGCCGAAGAGACGCTCCACCTTGCCGCCCGCTTTGACTCCCTGGAAGACCACGGAGACTTCCTCTCGTTTCACCAGTTCGGCCCAGGACATCTGGAAACTGAGCACCTGGCCCGTCTCAAAGGTCACAAACCCGTGGGCAGCGGACTCCACGTCCGTGGTGCCTCCCTCGCGATCGGGAATGCCCCAGGGACCCTTGAATTCCTTCAGGGTGATGTGGTCATCGAACGTCTGGGCGAGCACGTGGGCCGGCTTCGGATTGCCCATGAAATAGATCGCCAGATCCATCATGTGGAGAAGATCGATCACCGGACCGCCTCCCGAGAGCGCCTTCGTGGTGAACCAGCCGCCAAAACCGGGAATGCCGGTGCGACGAATCCACTTGGCCTGGGCCGAGTTGATGCGCCCCACCGCTCCCTCTTCAATCAACTTCTTCATCTCGCGCGACTCGGGACGGGCGCGGTTGTTGAAATTGAACATCAACTGCTTTCCTGCCTTGTCGCGGGCGGCGATCATCTCGCGGACTTCCGCGGCGTTCATCGCCGGGGGCTTTTCGCAGAAAACGTGCTTGCCCGCTTCCAGAGCCTGGATCGCGAGAGGAGCGTGAAACTTGTTCGGAACGATGATGGAGACCGCGTCGATGCCGGAAACCAGCATCTCGGCCACGTCACCGAAGACCTGGTCGATTCCCTGAGAGGACGCCGTCGCCCTCGCGGCTTCGACGTTCACGTCCGCCATGGCGACGACCTCTCCGCCCGCCTTGCGGAACCCCTCGATATGATAACGGGCCATGCCGCCCGCTCCGATAATGCCGATTTTCGTAGCCATAAATCCAATGCAAAAGGATGAGGAGCGGCGACACCAGGGGCGAACCTCCCGGGCACCGCTTTCCGAGAAAGACGGGTCACTCTTTCGCCTTGCCCTTCGAATCGCCCTTTTCCTTTCCGTCGGCAGGAGCCGCCGGAGCCGGTGCGGGTGCAGGTGCGTTGGTGACCTCCGAAGCTTTCACCTGCAGGCCCGCCTCGATCGCGAGTTTCGAGGTCGCCTGGGTGATGTCGACGGACTTCGCATAGGTGAAAACCGGAGGCGTGACTTTCATCAGAACCACCTCGAGTCCCAATTCCTCCGCCGCCTTGAGGGCGATGGGCTCGAGACGGGTGCGGAAGTCGTTGATCATGCGAATCCGCTCCTGGGCAAGCGTGTTCTGCGCCTGCGCCTTGAGGCGGTTGAACTCTTCGTTGAGCTGCTGGTTTGTCGCAAGGATCTGACGCTTCTGATCTTCGGTCGGAGCTTCTCCGGCGGCCTTTTCAACACCGTCCATCTGCTTCTGCATCGTCTCCTGGGTGCGCTGCAGGTCGGCGTTCAAATTGTTCTGCATCGCCAGCAGGTCCACCCGGACCTTTTCCTCGACCCCGAGTTGGCGGGCCACTTCGTCTATGTCGAGCACGGCCACCCCACCTTTCTGGGCGGCGGCGGGCAGAGCGAGGGAGAAAAGGGCAACACTGGCAAAAAAGAGGGATTTCATCATCATAGGCAGGTTCTAAACAGGAATCGGGAGACTAGCCCAGATTCCCCGCCAAAGTCCAGAGCTTTTCCCGCTTCCGAGGAAGGTTGTGGGAGAGCCCCTGAGGAGGAGACGGGTTTCCATCGCCCCTTGCCTCCCCTCAAGTTAGGGCTTGCCCTTTTCCCCGGCTCCCGGGATCATCTACAGGGGATGACTTGCGCCCGGTTCCTACTCGCTTTCCTTGCTCTTGGCGCATCGATTCCAGGAGATCACGTTCTCGCCGATGTGACCTTGGTCGAGGATGGAATCGCCAAATCCGTCATTCTGGTGAAGCCCGGTCCGCGGGGATACGTGCAAAAGGCCGCCGAGGATCTCCAGATGCACCTTCAGCAAATGTCGGGAGCCCTCGTGCCCATCGACACCGTCGGCAACGAGGCCTCTCACCCCGGGATGAGCCTGGTTTATCTCGGCACCAGCGCGGCTACCAATGCGGCAGGTATCGATGTGAGCCCGCTCCCGCTGGAGCACTATCTCATCCGGACGCTGGGGGACGCTCTCTATGTCGTCGGACGCGACGGAGGCAAGGACGACTGGGCCGACCTCAGCGATTGCCAACCCGGCACCCTCCTGGGCACGAGTCATCTGCTCGGGGAGATCCTCGGGATACGCTGGCTCTGGCCAGGAGCACTCGGGACTCACGTACCGAAACGTCAGACCGTCGTCATTCCGAACCTCGACCTCGTTGCCGGGCCGGCGATGGAACAGCGAAAATTCCGTACCCCCCGCATCGGACTATATCTTGGAGGGGCAAGCAACTTTGGATTCGGTATTCCGGTCCTGCCCGAAAACCCCGGGCGCCGCAGCGAACTCGCCGCGGAAGAATTGCTCTGGCTCCGCCACCAACGCATGGGATCGCGCAGCAATCCCTCCTTTGCACATTCGTTCACGCAATGGTGGAGCCAGTATGGCGCGACTCATCCCGAATACTTTGCCGAACTCCTCCCGGGAAGAACCCAGCCCCACCCCGCACCCGACCGGGTGAAACTGCACGTCAGCAGCCCCGACCTCTGGACGAGGCGAATCGATGACTGGGTCGCTGCGGGCGCCGGCAACAACCTCAACATCTGCCCGAACGACAGTCGCAGTTTCTGCGTCTGTTCCTCTTGCCTGGCCTGGGACCGTCCCAGTCAGGCGCCCGAAGTCGTTTTCGACTCGAGCGACGCCCTCCTCGGCGACCGCTATGCCCGCTTCTACACAGAGATTGCCAACCGGGCCAGGCTCGTCAATCCGAACGTCACCGTGTATGGCTACGCCTACGACGTCTACCGCAACGCTCCTCTCGAGGCAACCGTCCCGGACAACGTCGCGCTCGCCTATATTCCGGGCGCCCCCAGCGACACCGTCCTTGACGGTATTGCGGAAACCGAGGCCAACGTGCTTGGGTGGATCAATCATGGTTGCACCAAGATGTATCTCCGTCCCAACTGGATGCTCTCCGCCCATGCGGGGCCCTACTGGCCCACCCGGCGCCTCGGCGAGCACTTCAAAAGGCTCACGGCGAGCGGAAACATTCGCGGATTCGATTCCGACAGCTCCTGTTCGAGTTATGCAGGTTTCGGGTTCTATTATTACCTCACCTGTCGCCTGATCGCCGATCCATCTCTGGAGATCGATCAGATCACAAGCGAGTTTTGCTCCGGCTTCGGGTCCGCTGCCACCTTCGTTCGCGATTATCTCTCCTTCTGGGAATTGTTTGCCAACAATCAGGCCGACTCAGGCAGCACCGAAATACTCGGGTGGTCCAGCTGCGTTCCCGCCTACCCTGCCGCCTACAAGGACACTGTTTTCGACGGTGCCCTGCAGATACTCGACTCCGCAGATGCCTCTCTTCTGCCCGGCGAAGATGATGTGCGGGAGCGACTCGACTTTCTACGAACCGCCTGTATCCATGGCCGGCTCACCTCACAGGCCATCGCCCTCGTCGATTCCGGGATTCCCCTCAGCGGCAATCCCCGAGCCGAAAGGGCCCTGCGAAACCTGCTCGCCTATCGTGATTCCAAAGCGGACTCCTTCGCCTTCTGGCGGGAATGGATGATCGACAGAGAGAAGCTCGTTCCAGGAATGCAGGCATACTGGACTTCCATTCTAGCCGACCCGGGAATCGGCACCGGCTCAAACGTCGGGGCGTTTGTTGAAGGCGGGGGGCAGGTGGTCATGGAAGCGGAACATTTCACCTCATCTGTTCCCGGAAGCGGTGACGCCGCAGGAATTGCCTGGGAAGAGGATCCCGGACCTTCCGGCGCTTCGGGCACCGTCATGGTCGCTTTACCCAACACCGGAATCGGGACCGATACAGGCCGGTTCGGACCTCGCCTCGACTTCAAGATCGATTTCCACAATACCGGGACCTACTACGTGTTCCTTCATCTACCAACTCTTCCAGGATCGGACGACTCGGTGAGCATCGGTCTCGACGGGAGCCTTGTTCAGTCGAACCTCGGCAACACGACCGGATCATGGCGCTGGCGAACGACGAATCCGGCCTCGGTCGGTCTCGAAATCACCGAACCGGGAGTTCATACCTTCAACATCTGGATGCGGGAAGACGGCGCCACTGTCGACAAGGTAATCCTGTCGAACGACCCTGCCTACACGCCACCGACAGGCAGCGATCCCGGCCCCGCCGAAAGCAGTCTCCGCGGCTCCACGGAACATTTGCTGACCGTGAAAAACGGGAGCGGCGACGGATTCTACGGTTCCCTAAGTATCGTGTCCGTCACCGCGGATCCACCACCGCCCGGACACATCTTCGACAGATGGACCGGAGATATCTCGCAACTGGCGGCCGCAACCGATGCTGCCACCTTTCTGACCATGCCGGGAACTGACTCGTTGGTTACCGCCACTTATCGCCTCGACCCTGCTCTCGACTCCGACGATGACGGATTGCCGGACGACTGGGAATCCACCTACTTTGGAAATCTATCCCCTACACGGACCTCAGACACCGACGGCGACGGACAAACCGATTTTGCGGAATACCGCGCCGGCACCCACCCTCGCAACCCCGGCTCCCGCCTTGCCATCACCCACTTTCGTCGACTCCCCAACGGAGACCTGGAAGTGTCGTGGGATTCCGTCGCGGGCCGCCGCTATGTCCTGCGAGGCACGACCGACTTCGAATCCGGCCCCGGACTTCCAATCGCGGCCGGAATTGTCGCAACACCCCCGGAGAACTCCTGCATCCTGAAAGTGGGAAACTCTGTCGGGTTCGTACGGGTCGATCTTGAGTAGAATTCCGCTACGTTGTTCGTAGAGCCCAAGGAGCGAACTTTGCTTCCCATTTCACTGCCCCACGCAGTAGAGCGTCGTCGAACCGCGAAGAAGGAGACGGTTTTCCAAGGGAACAGGAACCGCACGGAAGGTAAGGTCTTTGGCGGAGTCCCCTAGCGAATTGCGAGCAAGGATTTCGAGAGTCTTGCCGGGTTTCACGACGATCACATCGCCTCCATGGACGGTCTGATAATAGACGAGTCCGTTCGCGACCAAGGGAGCCGCGGCGATCTCAATACCATCGCCAAGCCGTTCGGTGAAATGCACCGAACCCGAGGCCGGGTCGTAAGCCGAGGCGATCCCGCTCATGCTCGAGACGAGCAAGACACTGCCACTGACGACAGGAGTGGGCAGATCACGTCCACCTTTTCGCGGAGCCATCCAGACTCGATGGGTGGCGGTCACGTTGCCACTGCCCCCGGGTTTAACTGCATAGGTGTCGCCGGGCTTGCCGCATACGACGTGGAGTTTCCCTTCCGCGTAGACCGGAACTGGCTCACCTCGTCCGGTCGGCGCTTCGCAGAACCACAATTCCTTTCCCGTGGCGGGGTCATACCCCTTCACTCCAAACTCTCCGTTGAGGACCAGTTCACGTTTCCCCTCGTGCTCGATCAGGGTCGGGGTGCTCCAGCCCCCCTTGGGTTTGGTCTCCCGGGGGGTTTCCCACGCGATCTTCCCGGAGGCGGCGTCAACCGCAACAAGACGGGAGGGCCCTTCACTGTCGCAATTCTGAATGACAAGGCCGTCGATGATCACGGGAGAAGCCGCAAATCCCCAAGTGCCGCCCCCCATCCCGAGATCGAGGGACCAAAGCTTGTTTCCAGAGAGGTCCCAGGCATGAAGTCCGGCCGGACCAAAATAGGCAACGACCACTTTCCCGTCGGTGGCACAACTCGGGGTGGCGTAGCTGTTCATGTTGTGGATGGCCTCTGGAGCCGTACAGGGAATCGTGTCTTCCCAGACCGTGGTTCCATCCTTGGAGGAAAGGCACATGACGTAGCGTTCCTTCCCATCCAGAGAGGCTCCCGTGAGGAAGAGCTGGTTCTCCCATTGGGCCGGTGAGGACTGACCCGCCCCTTTGAGATCCACCTTCCAGACGATGGAACTTTCGTTCCAGTTGACCGGCAATCCCGGTGCCGAGACGACCCCGTCCAGTCGAGGGCCGCGAAACTGGTTCCAGTTTTCCGACCGCACCGAAGCGGTTACGAGGACAAGGAGGCTGAACAAAAGCGAAGGTTTCATGGAGCGGGGGGAACTGGTTTACGGAAGACAACAAAATGCTGAATGGGCAGGAAATCTCGAACCTCGACAAGTTCAAGACCGACGGCTCCCATCTCGGCAGTGAGTTGTTTCACCGTCATCTTGTGGAGAGGCTTGATCGGAACTTCGGGGGCTTCCCCACGATATTCGAGGAACACGACCCGTCCTCCCGGAGAGAGCCCCTTCACGATGGATTCCATCATTTCACGGGGATGGGAAAACTCGTGGTAGGCGTCGACCATGAGCACGAGATCGACCCCACCAACCGGCAACCTGGTGTCCTCAATGCTGCCCAACAGGGTCTCTACATTGGTCACCTGCTTCAACTTTTTCCTGCCTTCCACGAAGTCGAGCATCTCCTGCTGGATGTCGACTGCGATTACCTTTCCCTGCGGCACGAGCGGAGCGAGGAGAAAGGTGAAATAGCCCGATCCAGCCCCGATGTCGGCAAGGACATCATCCGCATCCACCTCGAGATTCTCCAGAACCAGAGAGGGCCTCTCCTCCCCTTCCCGGTCACGGCGTTCCAGCCATGAGATTGCATGGGAGCTCACGGTCTGGGCAATTTCCCTTCCCAGGTAAACTTTGCCGGTTCCGTCCCGCGAAGGTTCCTTTGTTGTGTAGACGAGGTCATCCGCAACAGCCGGGATGAGGGACGCCGACACCCAGATCGACAGAGCCAGGCAAAGGAAAACGCGGAGTTGGAGGGGCATGGCGGGAATCATGGACGCGAACTCCTCATCCTGCCAAGCCGGAAAGCACCGCAAGCACGCCCATCCCCG
>JAGRPC010000112.1:34120-35945 GCA_020439925.1 Verrucomicrobiia bacterium
ATCTCAAAATTTGAGCATTGCCGGAGACGAACGGCAGGGTTACTCTCGCCCCCCATGGCTGAGGACGAACAGAAACCCACCCACGCGATATTCGGGAGCGCCGGCATGGCCGCCGCCGGAATGATTCGCAACCGAAAGGCCAGCGAGACCCGGAAGGCCGTTCGATCGGACTCGGAGGAGCCCCTCTCAGCCGAAGAACCTGCAGCCGAAGAGCCGGAATCCGCCAACGAGGTTCAGTCGGCTGAGACTCCCTCCGATGACGCTACTCACATCGAGTTCGCCACGGATCTCATCGAACCGGAACCCGAGCGCCCCGCTCCCCGTCCCCCCCAGCCAGATCCGGAGCCGGCTCCCCCCAAACACATCCGTGCCGCCGTCATTGGACATACCGGAGCGGGCAACTACGGTCATGGTCTTGACCAGCTCTTCCAACGCCTCGACGGGGTCCGCCTCGTTTCCATTGCCGATGCCGACCCCGAGGGGCTCGATGCGGCCCAGGTCCGAACCGGAGCAGAAACCACCTACGGAGACTTTCACGAGATGCTCGCTAAAGAGTCTCCGGACCTCGTCGCTGTTGCGCCGCGCTGGAACGGGGAACGACACGGCATGGTGAAGGCGGCCCTCGAAGCTGGTGCCCACGTCTGTGTGGAGCGCCCCATCGCCAGGACTCTCCGGGAGGCCGATGAACTCCTTGCACTTGCCGGGGAGAAGGGCCGCAAAATCGCGGTGCTCCATCCGATGCGACTCGATCCGCACGTAGTCAGGTTTCACGCCGAGCGCGAATCCCTGATCGGGGAACTTCTCGAGTTGAAGGTCTTCGGAATGATGGATCACCGTGCCGGAGGAGAAGATCTTCTCGTCCTCGGCACCCACCTGTTTGACCTCGTGCGGCTTTTTGCCGGCGAAGCAAGCTACTGCACGGCGATCGTCACGAAAGAGGGGGAAGCAGTCATCGCGGAAGACGCGCACACGTCGGAAAAGGAAGACCTCGGCCCCCTCCTTGGAGACTCCATCCACGCGGAAATCCACATGGACTCGGGCGTCCACGTGTCCTATGTCTCCGACCAGAGGCTCCATCTTCTCCACGGCCCCTGGGGCATCGAATTTGTCGGTACCCGGGGCAAGGCACGCCTGTTCGCCGGACAACCTCCCACGCTTTCCATTCTTGTCGAGGACGACCCTTCATCCTCCGAACGCACCTCGCATTGGACAAGATGGCCACAGGGAGAGGAGCCCTATCACGTTCCGGTCGACCATTTGTCGGACAACGACGCAGCCAACCGCATCGTCGTCCGTGACTGGCTTGCCTCCATTTCCGAAGATCGTGAGCCAACCTGCTCCGGCCTCAATGCCCTGAAGTCGCTCGAGATCATTCACGGGATCTGGCAGGCCGGTGCGACCATGAAGCGAGCCTATTTCCCCCTGGCCAACCGCCTTCACCCTTTGGAGGAATCCTGATCCGATCGACGTCTCGTCTCCCTCTTTTCCTGATCTCAGCCGGCCAGGATTTCGAGAGCCCGGAGCGCCACCGCATGGCGGTTGTCCGCTCCAAGTTTTTCGAAAACGTGAGATAGGTGAACCCTGATCGTGTTTTCCGCCGCACCCAGGATTCCCGCTATCTCGGGATTGGACTTGCCCTGGGCCACCCACAGCAGCACCTCCGCCTCTCGAGGCGTCAAACCGAGCGACTGCAGGGGCGCCGCCGAACTGAAATCGGGAGAGAATCCGACCGCACGCTTGCTCTCACGCTCGAGACGAGCCTCGATCGCTGCAAGTAGATCATCAGCCGCTACCGGTTTCGTCAGGTAGTCGTCCGCGCCCAGGT
>JAGRPC010000113.1:0-9615 GCA_020439925.1 Verrucomicrobiia bacterium
CCCGACCCGCCTGGCCCGAGGCCGCTCCCGCCGCTGCCTGATTCACCGATTCTTTTCATTCCGACTCTCCCGAACCCATGAAAACCCGCCGCGCCTTTCTCCAGTCAGCCCTCGCCGCCGGCGGAACCCTTTCCCCGCTTTCCTCCCTGACATTCGCTCAAGCGCCGCGCACCGGCGGCGGTCTCGCCATAGGCACCTACGGGCTTCAATCGATGAAGCTCGAGGAAGCGATCCGACTCGTCGCGGAAACCGGCTACAACGCCGTGGAGATTTCCACGATGAGCGGCATGACCGGAGATCCCTCCCTTCTCTCGAGCGACGATCGGGCCCGGATTCGCGATCTCCTCGGTGAAAGCGGCCTGCGGCTCTGTGGACTCATGGCCGATCTCCACCCGCAGAAGCTCGAAGCGGATCACCAGAAACAGCTCGTTCAGCTCTTTCATCTCATCCAGCTCGGTCATGCCCTCTCCCCGGATCGTCCGCCCGTGGTGCAGACCGTGCTCGGGGGCAAGAACTGGGAAGAATCGCGGGAACTCTTTCGCGACCGCATCGCCGACTGGGTGCAGGTGGCCGCCGATCAGCGGGGAATTCTTTCCATCAAACCCCATCGCAACCACGCCATGACCCGGCCGTCGCAGGCCGCCTGGATCATCGACCAGCTCGGCGCTCCGGACCGGCTTGGCCTCGTTTACGACTACAGCCACTACGCCTTTCACGAACCGGAGCTCACCATCGCCGCCTCCGTCGCCGAGGCGGGAGCGCGGGTCAACTACGTCGCGGTGAAGGACGCGGTGCAAGCCGACGGCAAGGTCACCTTCGCCCTCGCCGGAGAGGGCGGAAACTGGGACCACGCCGACATCATCTCCGCACTTTACGACTCCGGATACCGGGGCGACTTCTGCTGCGAAGTCAGCAGCCAGATCTGGAAGAGCGACCCCGCCTACGAGCCGGTTGCCGCCACGAAACTCTGCTTTTCGAATCTCGAGGCAGCATTCGAGCGGGCGGGTGTGGCGAGGAAGTGAGAGCGGCCCCGGCTCACCGCAGACCTGCCGCGCTCGTGACCATCGCGCCGCGCTCGTCGGTGATCGTGAAAAGCCAGGTATTGGCCGTGGCGGGAAGGCCGTCCGCGGTCACGACACCCTCGCCGAGAATGGCGGGCAGGCTCTTCCATTCGCGCTCGGAACGTTTTCCCGCCGCCTCGGTGTAGTGGAGTTCCGCCGAGACGAGTTTCGTCCGCGAGGAAACGGGGACGCTGACACGGGTTCCCCTGACCTTCATTTCTCCCACCTCCGGCAGGGGCAAGCCTCCCTTGAGAATGGAGTCGACGTAGATCCCGATCTCCTGCGGAGCCCATCCCGCGGGATGGCTGTGGCCCATGCGCGGCTGGATCCGGAAGGTGCGCGGCCCCTTCACGAGGGAATAGGATTTTGCATAGCTGTCGAGCACATAGTGGACATCGTGGGTGCCGTTCACCCAGAAGGTCGGGACACGGCATTTCGCGAGGTGCGATCCGGGGTCGTAGGCCGCGACCCAGGCCTCCCGCCTTTCGCCGAGGGCGTCGATGGACGGTTTCTGCACCGACTCGCCCTCGTGGAGGAAACCGCAACCGTAGACCGGCACCGCCGCCTTGAAGCGGTCGTCGATGGAGGCCGAGAGGCAGGTGGTGTAGCCGCCCCAGCTGATTCCGGTCACCGCGGTCCGCTCCGGGTCGACACCGGGAGAGTGCCGCAGGATCGTGTGCGCCTTCATCACGTTCGCCACGGCATGGTAGGGCCAGTCGTCGTCGATGGAGCCCCCGATGCTGTCGAACTTCTGCGGATGTCCCTGGTCGAGTCCGCCCTTCTCCAGTCGCACGCGGGCCTCCCGGGGGTGGTTGTGGTCGGTGATCTTTTCACCCTTCTCATCGTATTGCGGAGCGGGAGGCCGGTGTCCGGAGAGGTCCATCGAGATCGCCGCATAACCGCGTTTTGCCCAGAGCCAGACCCAGTCCGAGAAGGCCGTGCCGCCGCCCCCGTGGATGAGGACGATGCCGGGAAAGGTCTCGCCCTCCTTTGCCGTTCCCAGCGTCTTCGGAGAGGCGTAAAAGGCGAACACCTCCGTGGGTTTTCCGTCGACCGGCTCGCCCTCATAGAGTATCGACTGGATCGGGGCGTCGGTATCCTCGATCCAATGGGGGGGAAGCTTCGACTGGAGGCGCTCCACCGGCCAGGTGCCCGCGGCCGCGGACTCGGGAGAAGGCGAGGGAGCCCCGGCCAGTTTCAGGAAGGCCGCCGCGTAGCGCCGACCGATCTCCTCCTGGCTGGCGGTGTCGTAGTGGACGCTGTCGCCGATGTGGCCCTTGAGATCGCGGGCATCGACGCAGGCCGTGCCGGGACGGTGTTTCGGGAGGTCGAGGAGGATCGTGTTCATCTCCGCCTTGAGGTTGTCGGCCGAGTCGGGACGCAGTTCGCCGATCGTGCACGCGATGAAGGGCAGATCCGCCACCCCGAGATCGGCGTGGAGGCGGTCGACGAGATCCTGGAGGGCCGCCGGATACGTTTCGATCGATCCGGGACGGGCGTCGGCTTCGCCCTGCAGCCAGAGAGCACCGCGGAGACGGGTTTTCCCGGCCGGTCCCTGCGAAAGGGCCAACTTCGTCCGCCGCACCGCCTCGACATAGAGTGGGCCATCCGCGCTCCAGAGCCGGATCGGGGAGCCGCCCTTGGCACAGGGGATCAGTCCGATCGCGGCTTTTGCATCGGCAGCCTGGATCACCTCGGCAAACGCGAGGCCGGGACCGACCCCCGCATTGTCGTGCCCCTTGAAGGTCGCCGCGTCGCCGACGAGGTGCAGGGGATGACGGGCGCGATACCAGTGGTCGTCGCGCAGGTGCATCATGAGGATGCGCGGATCGTTTTTCGCCGGGTCGGGCATGACGCCCCGGCCCTTCATGTTCGACTGCCCGATGAGGAGGTAGAGATCGAGCCGTTCCGTCCCCTCCGGCAACTGAGCCGGATCGGCGCCGATGAGCGGAGGCGACGTTGGCGGCGGTGTGGACGCTTTTTGGGAAAAGGCGGGAACCGCGAGAACGAGCGAGGAGAGGAGGAGAAAAGTCGGGAGCCGTTTCATGGAGGGGAGAGGCTAGCGGATGCGAGGGAACGGGAAAAGGCAAATTCCCAACTCTCCGATCCGAGAGGGTTCACTCACCGGCCCGACCCGGTTGCCTCCTTCGCATCCATGTCCCGGGCGGAGCCGATGCGTCCGGCGGCCCAGTCGAGGAGTCGGGGCACGATCTCCCCGAGTCCCTCGCTCTGCTCGGGATGGGGACTGATCCCGACGACGCGTCCCTTCCCGAAAGTGCCGGCAAGAATGGCCGGTGAGTCGACCTGGATCCCGGCGGGCGTGCCGTTCTCCGCGACCTCGGTCCGGAAAAGGGCGAGGGGGGTGAAGTCGGGGAGCTCCTGCGATCCCGCCGCTTCCATCACCGGTCCGTTGACATACTTCACCTTGGCCCCGGCTTCCGGCACCCCGAGCAGGGAAGACGCCTCCGGGGTGAAGCCCAGCTCCAGCATCTTCGTCCCCCGTTGCCACTTCGAGGACTTCGTCTTCGCGTCGAGGATCTTGAGTGACCACGAAAAGTTCTCGCAGGCGAGGTAGCAGCCCGCGCAGATGCCCAGATAGGTCCCTCCGGTGCGGACAAAGGATCTTACGTCCTCGCGACCGTCCGCCCCGAGCCCGTCGGCCTGGCGGCTCCCGCTCCCGCCCGGGAAAATGACCGCATCGTGGGCGAAGAGAAGTCCCGCGCGGACATCCTCCGGTCCGACAAAGCTGGCCGTGAAACGGCCGGGTTCCGCATCGAGGCGTTTTTTGACGGCCTCCGGACCTGCTCCTCCGACGCCGGGTCCACGGTAGATGGCGACCCTCAGGGGAGCGCTGACGTCCGCCGCCGGTTCTTCCGCCCGGGAAAGGGGAGTGGCGAGCAGTGAGGAGAGGAATACAAAGCGGACGAAAGTCTTCATGGTCAGGGATCCTGCGAAAAAGCGGCTCCGTTGCCGAGCCCGAGATCGCGCCTTCTGGGCCCGATGCCGAGGAAGCGATCCTTGCCCTTCTTCCAGCGTTCGAAGACTTTCTTCGCCTTCTCGTGCTGTTCTTCCGAGAGCAGGGGCAGGATCTTCGAGAGCGCCTTGCCCGTCAGCTCGATGTCCTCTTTCACGTAGGCCTTGCGCCGTTCGAAGCGCTCGTCGAGGGCGGCGTGGATGAGGGGGCGGGCCTGTTCGACCTGTTCCTCGCTCATCTTGAGCTGGCTTGCGATGTGATTCGTGACGAATTCCTTCGACTCCTCGTCGTGCCAGCCCTCGCTCAAGGGGATGATCCTCACGAGAAAGAGGAAAAGGGCAACCGCGCCGCAGAGGAAGCCGGCGCCGAAGACCGCGAAGAGGCCGCAGCCGGCCTTGAGCTTGGTTTTGCGTTCCATGCGGAGAATCGTTCGGGCAATCAGATGGGCAGGGGCAGGAGACCGGCCCATTGCGAGACGAGGCCGCCGACTCCCTCCGGCAGGTCGTCGTGGTGGCGCATCGCGAGGAAAAGGAAAGCCGCGAGGATCACGGGGAAAACCGTCGCCGAGAAGCGCCACGAGAGACTCGCGAGGCATTCCGCGAAACTTGGGGCGGCAGTAGCCAGCGCCGCGCGCAGGCGCGTCTCGAATCCGAAGGACGACGGTTCGCCAAAGGGCCGGTGACGCCTCGCCTCCGCGAGGAGGCGGTCGAGAGAGGAAAGGTCTTCGTGTTTCATGGTTCCAGTCCGAGTTCGTGCAAATGATCCCGCATCTTTTTCCGGGCGCGGTGGGCCCTGACCTTGACGTTCGCCTCGCTCCAGCCGGTGAGGGCCGCCGTCTCCCGCACCCCGCGTTCCTCGAGGTCGAGCAGGGTGATGACGAGCCGGTCCTTCGCGTCGAGCTGCTCGAGGAGGAGCCGCACCGTCTCCCAGGCCTCGCGCCGGGAGCGCTCGCGTTCGTCCGCCGGATCGCGGTCGTCGCGACGGTCCGCCGGATCGACGAGGCACTCGCTCTCGCGCCGGCGGCGGTTCGAGCGGAGAAAATCGTAGCAGCCCCGCACCGCCACCGTCATCACCCAGTGCTCGAAGGGCGCGTCGCTGCGGTATCCTGGCAAGCCCCGCCACAGTTTTACGAGCAGGTCCTGGACGAGGTCCTCCAGTTCCGGTCGCGAACGCGCAAAGCGCGACGCCGTCGCCCAGATGCGGGGACGATACGACGCGGCGAGGTGGACGAAGGCTTCCTCGTCTCCCCCTGCGGCGCGGACCACCCACTCGGATTCTGACAACTCGCTCTCCACCGTCGGCTTGAACCGCGTTGTATCGAAAAAAAACATCGTGAGCAAGGATTGCTCCTCCCGGGTAGACGCTTCCCTGGTCGCAGCGGTTACACCCGGTAACGATGTTCCCGTTGTCGGCCGGAGCATCGTCGACACCATCGCCAACGACGATGCCCCGAACGACTGGATCTACCTGCAGAAGCGCCGGCGATTCGTCGGGTTATTTCCGGGTATGGGGTTATCAGGAAGAAAGGCCCCCGAAAAATCAGGAACTTCAAAAGGTCGCTAATCCCATCCTTCCGTCCGATCTTCCTTGTCCCGCCGGGCCTGAACGCCCATCATCAAGGTCGCCATTCTGGAAATTCGGCTGATGTTGTCGATATCAGGATGCGCAAACTGATACTGTTCGCTCAAGAAAATGGATCGCTTGCCAACTGGAGTCTATTTAGGGTGGGACGAGAAGGTTCGAAACCTTGCGCCAAGGGACATCGACCGCATCTTCGACGAATGGGAAGACCGAGTTCTACGGAACGACCGATGGTTCTCTGTTGCCACCTTTCAGTATTCAAAGTCGAATAACTACCAAGAACTACAGGTCGCTCGTTGCCTTTCCGACCCGAAGATTGGATATTTTGTAATCCACACCACATCGACCGACCCGATGTGTAGGGTGATAGAAGGATCCATGATCGAAGGAACTGTCGAGGTGGAGGATTGCGCCTATGATCGAAGCGTGGTGAAGCGCGCCTATATTGTTCCTCCCGAAATTGCGAAGCAAGCGGTTCAATATTTCGCAACTAATGGCAGCGAGGATCCGTCGCTACCATGGGTCTCATGTGAAGTCGTCGATCCACAATTCGATTGATCGCGATGTTGTGTGGGCTAACAGGAACCCGAAGAGAGCGAACAAGACGCGGATGATCAACTGCCTGCCCGCGCTGAATCGGAAGCCGAATGAACGTTCAAACCCTAACCCAGAAGTCGGAGCGCGCTGTAGGCAGGCAGTGACATCGCTTGGACGTTCCGAAATATGAACATCGCGTGCGTTATCTTCGATCTCGATGGAACGCTCGTGGACAGTGAGGGGCTCTGTAACCAAGCGCTTCTTGACCTGCTGCCAGAGATCGACCGGCCTCTCGGGGAAATGGTGGAACGCTACCGAGGTCAAAAGTTGGCTCGGATTCTTGCGGACATTGAACAGCGAACGTGCCGGAAACTCCCTGCTGATTTTGAGCGAACCTATCGATCGAGGGTGGAAGCGCTTTTCGAGACTGAGCTCCAACCAATGCCGGGCGTCCTGGAGCTACTGGAGTCTGTCAGGCATCCGCTTTGCGTGGCTTCGGGCGGGCTGCGAGAGAAGATAAGCAAAGCACTCTCGGTGTGTTCGCTCACCCGCTTCTTTGGTGACAACGTTTTTAGTTCATACGAGGTCAATTCATGGAAACCGGATCCCGGTCTCTTTCTGCATGCTGCGAGGGTCATGGGGTATCCCCCTCGGAGCTGCGCCGTGATTGAAGATAGCCTGCCTGGAATTCAAGCGGCGGCAGCTGCCGGAATGCAGGCGTTTCTCTATTTGCCTGAAGAAGGTGTTTCTCCCGATCATGCCGTGGTGGCGTTCGAATCGATGAGGGATCTCCCGCGCCTGCTCGGATGTGTCCAAGACAACAACAGGCAGGTTCAAGACTGAAGGGCAACGGCAACCGGATTTTCGAAGCGTTCCACCGGGATCAGGCCAATCCTGTTCGTTCGCCGCTTTCATGAGGGGCGGCACCATCCTGATGCAGGGAGGCTTCTGAGCTCGGCATTCTCTTCCTCTATCGCACTTCTTTCCAGCGCCGAGCGCTTCGGAATTCTCTTCGCGGCGGCAGAGAGGAATCGTCGATCGTGTGCCGGCGCGAGCCGGGAAGGCGACGCGGAGAAGCGGTTCCCGTTCCGAGTCGATTGACTTTTCTGATCCCAATTTCTATCCTGCATCCGAGCGGTCACTCCCGGATCGGGTTGTCTGGTTTCCGACCTTCGTGGAAGAGTCATGCCTGTATCCAGCATCACTTGCATTCTGCTTCGCTTGTTTGCGTTGAATTGGTTCCTGGCCGGAATCATTTCCTTGGCATCGATGGCTTACGTCAGGTTGAATCCGAATGCGTTCGGCTTGGTGATACCATCAATCGTTCAAATTCTCGCTGGCGTTGTGTTGTGGTTTCTGGCGCCGTGGATCTCCCGGTTTGCGTCAAAAGGAAAAGACGTTACGGCATCCCTCGAAGGGGTAAGCGAGGAGCAACTTTTTGCCGCCGTCTTCGTTGGTCTTGGCACTTTCTTTTCGTTGAAGTCTTTTGCCTCTGTTTTCAATTGGATTCACTTCTTTGCGATCAACAAGTCTCCGGAATACGGATTCCACAAGGAGAGCGCCCCTTCCTTCTACGATCTCACCGAGCAAGGGCTCACCTTCGCGGCTGGGTTCTTTCTCGTCGTTTCAGGCAAGCGCTGGGCGGCGAAACTTGCCGGTCATCGAACCGGGGAAAGAGACAGGGCACCTGACGACGGGAGACAGGACAAACCCGCGTCCTCGCACGCGAGGGCGGACCTTCGCCAGGGAAGTGAGGTTCCCACACTCGCAGACACCTTTCTGACCCTGCCCGCCGATTTGAGAAAGGTTGTGCATCTCGAGCTCTGCAAACAGGCCCTCCGCATTTGGGATGATTATTGCGATCGGAAGGGAACGATCGAGTATGTGGAGACCGTCGCCGGCACGAAGCAGGTCGTTGATCGCAATCTGCCTTCCGCGGCGATTCGGGCGGTCACGACCGGAAACGATGCGGAGAGCGTGGCCTCTCGGTACCGGGAGCCCATCGCGGCGATGCAGGATGACGATCTTGAGTTTCCGGACGAAATCGAGTTTGCCTACTATTCCATCTACAATCTGTTTGGCCGCTATGTCGGCTCCCGAATCGACGACGATTGGCGGATCGTGAATCAGGCCTTGGCGGCGCACGGGGAAGGGTCGGACTACGCCTCGATGCTGGCGGCAGCGATAGACCGGTCTGACGGACCAAGAGGTGGAGGTCAAGTGGCTACTCGCTTCGAATCGACATGATCCTCTTTAGTGAAACCCGCGACCCGGTTCCGAGGAGGTGCTTACGGGCCGGGCTTGCCGTTTCTCGATTGCCGGGTGTCGACACCCATCCGCTGTGAAACCGGAATCCACAGAGTGGATTCGCCTGGAGCCGCTCATGGCGTTCCATGCTCCGAAGCTTTTTCCAGCGCTCTCCGATTCGGCTATCTGGCCTACAGCGCGGACCATTCGCCGGTTTCGATCGTGCCCCTCGAAGAGTGCCACCGCCGCCTCGAATCCCGTTCCTCGACGGATGGCTCCGAGCAATGGCTAAACCGGGTGTTACGGTATGGCGCGAGTCAGGAGTGCATCGGCTATGTTCAGGCTACGGTTCACGCCGGGGGGACGGGGTGACCGGGGCCGGGACGATCGTCCACGTCGCGCGTTGAAAAGGCTTTCCTGATCCCGGGAAGTCATCCAGAATGCCGGGAAACGTGGCTTCTCCTGCATCTCTCGTTCTTTCGAATGGACCTGGCCTATGAATTCGCCCCGGCAACGGAGTCGGACAGGGAGGTCGTCTGCGATCTGAACCTCCGTTGCTACCGGGAGCTGGTGGTGCGTCAGTTCGGGGAGTGGGACGAGGCGTTTCAAAGGTCTCATTTCGACCGCAAGTGGGGTGAATCGACCTATCGGAAAATCATGGTCGGGGGTGAGATGGCGGGTGTCCTCGTGGTGGAGAATCACGAGGACCATGTCTTCCTTTCGGAGATCCAGATCGATCCGGGGCAACAAGGCCGCGGGCTGGGGAGCCGGGTCGTTTCGGACCTGATCGAGAAGGCGGAGAAGGCCGGGTTGCCCGTGAGATTGCGGGTGCTGCTCCAGAACCGGGCGAAAAGGCTCTACGAGCGGCTCGGGTTCGTGGTCACGGACCGAACCGAGACCCACTACCTGATGACGAGGACCTGACCGGGGAGAGACAGGTCATGCCGGATCTTGCGGCCCTCTCTTCGGTTGATTGGATACTTCCGACTTTACCGATGTCCTTCGTGGGGGCAGAATCGACCCGAGCGCTTCCCCGGGGGAGCACGAGCCGGACGAGCCGGATCACCACGATGCGTTACTCCGAATTCAGAGCCGCGATTCAAGAGTATCTGCAAGGATGCCGCGAGAGATCCACCTGGCGTGATCTGCGGGATGCCCTCGCCCTGCCCTATGAGCGACCCTGCCCGGAGTGGACGCGACGGCTGGAAAGGGAGA
>JAGRPC010000113.1:9670-11038 GCA_020439925.1 Verrucomicrobiia bacterium
GGCGCGAGATCGGAATCGCCACGTTGATCTTGTCACTCCTCAAACTCCCGCCCAAAGATCTGAAACCATGAAACCGCTTCCCCTGCTGGTATCAGCCTTGGCCTGTCTCGCCGCCGTGACGACCGCGTGGGCCTGCTTCGCCACACCGGAGGAGCAGATCGTTCCCGCGAAGATGCTGCTGGACCGCAGCCGAACGATCGTTCTCGCCAAGGTCGAGAAGGCGGAGATCCTCGGGAGGGATTCCATTTCGGTGCGCTACCATTTTCGCGAGATCCGAAGTCTGAAAGGGGACGCTCCCGAGACGTTCACGATCGACGGCGTGTCGTCCGCTTACGGCGATTCCCTCGACGATTTCGAACATCACTACAGCGAGGATTTCTGGGCGGATGCGGGAGGGCGCTCCTGGCACGACACCGACTGCGTGATTTATCCGTCATTTGCCGTCGGCGGAACCTTTCTCGTCTTCCTCGACAAACCCTACCACCGGAAGAGTTTTGAGATCATCATCCGAACCCACGGCGGAGAGGGGGTTCGCGACAAGTGGTTGACCTGGGTCGAAGAAAAAACCGGGGCCGCGCCTCAAAACTGAAGTTCGCGGGGCTCACACCACCTGTCCGCCTTCGGGAATAAACTCGTCCCCATAGTAGAGGCGGTAGCGGCCGAGGCGCGAGCGCAGCTTCAGGTCGGCCCCGAAAGCCTCGGAGAGGCTGAAGGAATTGAGGGCGCGCCGCTTTTCTCCCTGCGAGACAGCCTTGCCGTCCTTGAGGACGAGGGCGTGGGTGATCGCGGGAATGATCTCCTCGACGTGGTGGGTCACGAGGATGAGGGAGCGAAAGGAACCTTTCTCCGTCAGTTCCTCGACGAACTGCAGGAAATGCTCGCGCGCGACGGGGTCGAGCCCGGCGCAGGGTTCATCGAGGACGAGGACCTCCATCTTCTGGGCCATGAGGGCGCGTCCGATGAGGATTCTCTGCCGTTCCCCCTGGGACATCGTGGCCCAGGACTGATCGCGGAGATAGGAGCAGTTCACCTTTTCGAGGACCTTCCCGGCGGCGCGGATCTCGGAGGGATCGTCGTCGTGTTGCCAGTAGTTGACCATGGCGTGCCTGCCGGAGAGGACGATCTCGAGTCCGGTCTCGGCCGGCTCGATGAGCTGAGAGATGCTGCTGCTGACGAAGCCGATCCGCTTGCGCCAGTCGTCCCAGCTCTGTGAGGCGCTGTTGACCGCGTCCTCGCGTCCCCGCATCTGGACCTCGCCGGTTGTCGGGGTGAGGTAACCCATGAGGACGTTCAGGAGCGAGGTCTTGCCGGAACCGTTCCCGCCGAGGATGACCCAATGCTGGTCGCGCTCGACGGTGAGGTCGATGC
>JAGRPC010000602.1 GCA_020439925.1 Verrucomicrobiia bacterium
GAGAGGATGATGATGTCCTCGGAGGCGGCCACCTCGACGAGGGCCTCGAGCTCGGCCTTGGTGTAGACGGACCCGGTCGGATTGTTCGGGCTGTTGAGGATGAGCATGCGGGTCGCGCCGCTGATGGAATCCTCGAACTCCTCGGGGGTGAGCTTCCACTGGTTCTCGCGCTTTGTCTCGACGCAGTAGGGTTCCGCGCCGACGAGGCGGACCATGTCGGGATAGCTCGTCCAGTAGGGGGCGGGAATGATGACCTCGTCACCCGGGTTGCAGCACGCGAGGATGGCGTTGTAGCAGGAATGCTTCGCTCCGCAGTTCACGGAAATCTGGCTCGGCGCGTAGTCGATGCCGTTCTCGGCCTTGAGCTTGTCGGCGATGGCTTTCTTCAGTTCCGGAATTCCCGTGGCCGCGGTGTACTTCGTGCGTCCGGCCTGGAGCGCCTCGATGGCTGCGTCCTTGATGTGCTGGGGAGTGTCGAAATCAGGCTCACCGGCACCGAAGCTGGCAATGTCCTGCCCTTCGGCCTGCATTTTCTTCGCCTGGGCGGTGATCGCGAGGGTCAGGGAAGGCGTGATCTCGGTGAACTTGTCGGCAATCAAACTCATGTCTGGTGGATGGGATGGGGATTTCGCCCCTGATCCGCGATCCGGCCGGACCGCCGGCGGATTGGCCGGCAGGCACGGAGCGGGTCGGGGAAGACCGGGCTTTCACGATACAACTCACCCGCATCGACGGGGATTTGGTGATGGCTCGACCGCAACTCCGTGAACAATGCGGACGCTTCTCCTAACCGATTTGAGGCTGGATTCAAGCGAAATGCGCCCGGGTCGGGATTTTGTCCGCGCCGATGGTTCTGAGGGGGCATCCCGTCCTCGACATCGTCCCGGCTTTTTGTCTACAGTGCGCGCCATGACCCGACGACTCGCCTCCCTCTCCCTCGCCGTCTTCCTGCTCCCCGTTTTTGCCGGGGAACCTGTCGCCCTCTTCGATGGGAAAACCTTCGAAGGCTGGGAGGGCAACACGGGCTCGGTCTGGCGCATCGAGGAGGGCGCCCTCACCGCCGGATCGCTCGAGAAGAAGCAGGAGAAAAACGACTTTCTCGCGACGACGAAGGAATACGGAGACTTCGAGCTGACCCTCAAGTGGCGGCTCGAGGGGTCGGAAGGGTTTGTGAACGGCGGGGTCCAGTTCCGTTCCAAGCGTATCCCCGATCATCACGAGGTGATCGGCTACCAAGCCGATCTCGGTGCCGGTTACGACGGAGCCCTCTACGACGAGAGCCGTCGCAAGAAGATGCTCGCGCAACCCTCGAAGGAAGTGCTCGCCACCTGCCAGAAACCCGTCGGCGAATGGAACGAATACCGGATCCGGGCCGAAGGTCCCCGAATCCAGCTCTGGCTCAACGGCGTGCAGACCGTCGACTACACCGAGACCGAGCCCGGCATCGAGACCAGGGGCATGATCGCCGTGCAGATCCACGGCAACGCCACGAGCGTGGTGCAATACAAGGACCTCGTGATCCGGGAGCTGTGAGGTGTCGGCCGAGGTAAACTCACCCCGCCCGAGCCGGACGGGACTACCATGGTCGTCGTGATTCGTCAGGTAGCACCGCGCGGC
>JAGRPC010000114.1:0-7177 GCA_020439925.1 Verrucomicrobiia bacterium
TGAAGCGGGCGGCGGAGACGGCACGCCTCCGGGCCGCTCGTTTTCGTTCCCGACTGGTAGCGTGGGGTGATGGTCGGGTCGTGTTTGTCGATCCCGGCGAGACTATCGCAGATAGCGCAGTGCCCCATCCGATTCCCTCACGGGTCCGGGAATCGGATGACTGAGCGTGATGGGGGGCACCGATCCCCCCGACTCCCCCACCCCACCCATCATTTGCGCGTCGCGGCGGCGCCCCTTATCCTCGGGGGTCCATGTCTCTCCCCGCCCTGCCCGATCTCGTCCGTCTCTCGCGCGACCGCCATGCCCTGATCAAGACCTCGCTGGGGATCGTCGCGGCGGCGGCGGTGCTGGCTCTCGCGCTCTCGTGGCTGGCTCCGGCGGGGCACGGGCTGACGGGGCTCTATCGTCCTCCGGCGCCGGGCGGCACGGAGGACCTGGTCTCGCTGGTGCGCTTCGGCCTCCCGGCGGCGGAAACGGGCGACCTCTCCTGTTTCGACCTCGCGGGGGAGCTGCGTTTCCACCCCTTCGCGGAGGAGATCGAGGCGGGGATCGAGGACCTCGACGGGACGCCGGAGGCGGAGCTGCTCGGCACGTGGTGGACGGGCCTGATGGTGAAGGACCGGACGGAGGTGATCCGCCTGCTGGAGACCTTGGAGGTCTCGCTGCCTCATCGCAACGAGGCGCTGGGCGACCTGCGCCATCTCGCGGGGGACAACGGGGGCGCTCTCGAGGCCTACCTGGAGGAGGCGAAACGTTTCCCGGGGGCGGTCTACGCGCGGCGCAGCGCGCTGGCGCTGGCGCGATTCGAGGAGGACGGGGGTCGGCTGCGGGCGATGCTGGCGGACGCGGCCTTTCGCGCGCCGCTGCCGGCGGCGGCACTGGTCCCCTTCCAGGCCTGGGTGCGGGACCACGGGGGACTGGTGCGCTCGATCATGCTGGCGCAGCTCGACCTGCTGCGCTCGGCCTATGTCATCCCGGCGATCCTGACGGCGGCGATCTGGGTGGCGATCCTGCTTTCCTTCCGCGCGGACGGGGGCCGCTTCGCGGGGATCGCGGGGGTGGCTTTCCTGCTGGGGATCGCGAGCACGGTGCCCATCCTCTACCTGGCCACGGTGCAGGAGGAGATGCGGGGCTTCCGTTTCCGGCCGGAGGACGCGCCGCACACGCAGTTTCTCTATTTCCTCGCGGGAGTCTCGCTGCGGGAGGAGGGGCTGAAGCTGCTCTTTTTCGCCCCGCTGCTGCCTTTCCTGAACCGTCGGGGTGAGGATCTCGCGGTGCTGCTGTTGGCGGGGTTCACGGGGCTGGGGTTCGCTTTCCAGGAGAACCTGGCCTATTTCCGCTCGGATGCCTCGTCCTACACGGCGTGGCTGCGGCTCCTCACGGCGAACGCGCTGCATTTCTCGCTGACGGGGATCGCGGGTTACGCTCTGTGGCGGCTGGTGCGGAGCAAGCTGCACGGGCTGGATTCGTTCGCGGTCTCCTTCCTCGGGGTGGTGCTGGCCCACGGGCTCTACAATTCGCTGCTGGGTCTGCCGGCGCTGGCGGAGTACGGGGTGCTGGCGCCTTTCCTCGTCGCGGTGATCGCCTACCGTTATTTCGATCCGCTGCGGGAGCATCTGGAGATCGCGGGCCTGCACCGGCGCGCCTCGCCCCTGGGGATCTTTGTGATCGGGTCGGCGCTGCTGGCCTCGACGATCCTCGTCAGCTCGGCGGCGACGATGCCGCTGCGTTTCGCGATGGGGGCCTTTGTCTCAACGCTCGGCTCGATGATCCCGCTGGCGTTCGCCTACATCAGCCGCTTCCGGGATCTCTAGGCGTCCGCGCCGCTGCAGGCAGTAGCCCTCACGGGCGGTGTAGCGGATGAAGTCGGCGTGGTCGCCGCTGGCGAACTTGGAAAAGAGCCCGAGCTGGGTGCGGTGGCAGTCGAGGGCACGCAGGCGGGTGCGCTCGAAGCGGGTGCCGTCGAGGAGGAGGTCGGCGGGATCGTCCCAGTTCACGAGTTCGCCGAGACGGTGTCCGGCCTGGCGGGCGGAAAAGGTGAGCCAGGTGGGGGCCGCTTCGCCGCAGCGTTCGACGGCTTCCTTCACGGCCTCGTAGACGAGGAGGTGGCCGGGGTGCCAGTATTCCCCGCTGCTGCCGTGGGAGACGGCGAGGCTGGCGCCCTCGAGATGCGGGAGGATCTGGGTCGCGAGATCGGCGGGACTGACCTCGGGCGCGAAGACTTTGAAGCCCTTGCCCTCGGGGTCGATGTGCCCGAGGAAGACGAGTTCGTCGACGCCGAGGACCTCGCAGGAGCGCCGCATCTCCTCGGCCCGGATTCGTCCGAGCGACTCGCGGGGATGTTCCCCGCGCGGTCCGCCCTCGCCCTTGGTGAGGCAGAGCACACGGACGCGGGCGCCCTGTTCCTTGATCCCGCAGATGAGGCCTGAGCAGAAGACCTCGTCGTCGGGATGGGCGATGACAATGACGGCTTCCTCGAGTCCGGGGAAGCGGGCGCGCGGGTGGGCCTCGGCCCCGTCCTCGAAGCGGCGGAAGCCGCGGAGGAGGTCGCGCGTCCGCTTCCGGTAGAAGACCGGATCAGTGAGGCGCTGGCAGATTTTCCTGAAAAGCTTCATGAACGGTCCCGGGCTCTCCCCGCAGGCAGTCTAACACATGGGCGCGGAGGCGCTCGACAAAGCGGCCGGGGCGGAAGCGCACGACCTGGGCGGGCATCCGCGCGGCGAGGTCGGCGACTCTCGCGGGGTCGCGGAGGAGGGCGAGGATCTTCGCGGCGGCCTCGTCCTCGCCGGTGTATTGCAGCTCGGGAAAGGGAACGATCTCGCCGGCGCCACCCTCGGCGGGGACGATGGGGAGGCAGCCGGTCGCGGCCATCTCGGCGACGGCGATGCCGAAGGCCTCGATGCGGCAGGCGTGGAGGGCGAAGGTGTGCGAGGCGAGGACGCGCTGTTTTTCCTCGAGGTGGAGGAAGCCGGGCAGGCTGATCCAGTCGCCGACCCGGGCGGCGAGGGCGGCGATGCCGCGGCTGTATTCGGATTCGTCGGCGTTGCCGATGAGGGTGAGGGTCACGGGATAACCGGCGGCGCGGACGCGCGCGAGGATGTCGATGAGGCGCTCGATCTCCTTTTCCGGAGCGATGCGACCGAGGGCGACGAAGGCGAGAGGATCGCGCACGGCGCCGGCGGGCGCGGAAGGGAGGGGCACGGGCGGATGCAGGACTGGGGGTGTCGGGAGCCGGAATCCCTCCTCGAGCTGGCGCGAGGCCCAGGCGGAATTGGCGAGGACGAGGTCGCCCCATTCGCGCAGGGGCGGTTTTTCGCCCTCGATGAGGCGGCCGAGATGGAGGTAGGCGCGACGAAGGAGTGAGTCGCGGTGACGAATCGGCTCGCTCCCGGCGACGTGAAGACGACGGCGCATCTCCTCGCTGAAACTGAAATCGCCGACGAGCTGGATGGCGGGCCGCCCGAACCAGATCGGATTGTAGGCGCTGAGGCAGAGATCGAAGCCGGGGGCGAGACGCCGACAGGTGCGCTCGAAATACCGCACCTGGAGATGGGCGAGGCGGCGGGGGCCGTTCACGCCGGGAAGGGCAGGGGCCTTCACGACCCGGAGGCGCGAGGGATCGACGCGGGTGCCGTAGGCGCGGTTGAGACTGTCCCAGTCGCCGGGCCCGAGCGGGGCGGCGGTGACGAAGGTGAGGTCGTGGTCGTCGACGAGGGCCTCGAGCGTCCACATCGCCGTGGCCTCGGATCCGCCGCGGCCCATCCAGGGATGCGCGATGAGGAGCGAGGGGCGTTTCATCGGCGAAGGGCGGGTTCCGGCCGGGTCTCGGACGTTCCGGCGCGGATGGCGGGAACGGGGGCGGTCGGTGCGGCGGGCACTCCCTCTCGGCGGGTCGGTTCCCAGACGCTGGTTTTCGGCCCGCGGAGGAAGTCGAGGCAGCCGAGGAAGATCGCGGCGTTCATGGAGAGGAAATACCGCGCGAAGCGGCAGAGTTTCGCCACGGGTCCGCCGAGGCGGATCCCGAGTCGATCGCCGAGGGCCATCGCTCCGAGAAGGAGGAAGCCGGAGAGCGGCACGAGATAGAGGGGGCTGAAGGCGGCCAGAACGAGACCCGAGAGGAGAGCAGCGAGAAGAAGGAAAGGCCCGCACCAGCGGAGGCCCTTGTGCGACCAGAAGGCGAAGGGAGTCGCAAGATCGCTGTTCCACGGCTGGAGAAAACGGAAGAAGCGCCGCAGGTTCTGGAAGTTGCCGGCGGCGATGCGCCGTTTGCGGCGGAACTCCTCGCGGATGTCGGTGGAGACCGATTCGTGGCAGACGGCCTCGAGATCGACGATGGCGTCGCTCCCCTGCTCAAGACAGGCGAAGGTCTGGTAGAAGTCGTCGACGATGTGCGCGGTCGGCACCGGCACAAAGAGCCGCGAACGCATCGCGTAGCAGGCGCCGAAGGCTCCCATGACGCGCCCCCAGAGCACTCCCTCGGCGAATTTGACGAGATTCTCCTGCCCGACGTAGGCTTCCTCCTGGTCGCCGATCCCGGCATGCTCGCGAACCTGGTCGCACACCGCCGCGCCGACGAGGCCGACCTCGTCCCGCCTGAAGTGCGAGGCGAGCCGGCGAAGAAGCGGGGGAGTCCACGCGATGTTCGCGTCGCAGAGCACGAAGAGGGCTTTGTCAGGATCGGCGAAGGAGGTGGCGGCACCTTCGGCGAGGTGATTGACGATGCGGATCTTCCCGTTTCTCCCCCCGAAGACGCAGAGCCTGACGCGGTGATCCGCCTCGGCGAAGCGCCGCACGATGGCGTCGCTCCCGTCGGTCGATCCGTCGGACCCGATGTAGATGCGCAGTTTTTCGGCCGGGTAGTCGGAGGCGACGATGGAGGCAAGGGTCGCCTCGAGGACCCGTTCCTCGTTGTAGACGGCCATGAGCACGGCCACCTCGGGCAGATCCGCCTCGTCCTCGAATCGGCAGTCGGGTAGCTTCCGCCCCTTCGCGAGAAGACGCACGAGAACGGGATACACCGCATAGGTATGTGCGAGGAGCAGGAGACTGCCCCAGAACGCGACGGCGAGAATGAGGAGCAGGACGTTCATCGTTCGGTGGAGGCCCGGCCCGGGGGAGCGTCGAATTCGTAGCGACAGGAAACGAGGTGATGACCTCCCCCGTTGCGCAGGGAGTGTTCCGCCGGCCTGCCCTGGAAGAGCGGCTGCGCCGCGTCCTCGAACTCGTGCAGGCCCGCCGCGGTTTCCTCGTCGAGGAGAATCTGGGGCGCGGTCTGGCCGAGGGTCTCGCGATAGCGGAGGTAGTAGGCGCGATTGTAGAAAAACTGCGGCAGGGCCATCATGAAGGCGAACATGACCCCGGTGAAGCGCTCGTCGAAGGGGTTGCGCGTGATGCTCTCGCTGAGCGTGGCCCACATCGCGACGAAGGGGAGAAAGACGAGGAAGGAGTCCCAGGCCCGCGGACCCATCACGGTGCGGGATATTTCCTTCGCCGCGTGAAGGCTGAGGCCCATGGGCAGGAAGAAGGAGAGAAGGGTGATGCCGATGCCGATGAAACCGGTGGAGAAGAGCGTGTAGGTCCAGATGCTGTGCCCCGCGCTGAAGATCTCGTCGGGGAACTGGTGTCGGTCGGCGGGATAGACGAGAAACAGTTCGGGGAAATAGTCCTCGTCCCAGTAATAGGCGGCCCCGAGTCCGCGTCCGTAGAGGAAGCTGTGCGGTTGTTCGGCGAGGATGTCCCACATCGACTTGGCCTCGGCCTTCCGCATGAGCGAGGAAAGATCCTCGGTGGTGGCACCGCCCTCGCCGCGGTTGTCGAACATCCGCTGGTACCACCGGTCGGCGAGGTTCGGTTGCACGAGGGCGACTCCGACGAGCACGAAGAGCATCCCCGCGCCCATGGCGAGGAGAGGACCCACCTTGCGGAAGGGAAAGCGCAGGTCGTACATCCGCCAGAGCATCGCGAGGGCGAGGCAAGAGCCCGCCGTGAGAAAGGAGACGACGAAGGGCAGGGCAAGGCTGCGGGTCACGGAGATGGCGGCGATGCCGAGCGGCAGCCCGAGGATGAACAGGCTCCACCAGGTGAAGCGGTGCCGAAGGAGGAAGGCGCATCCGGCCCACGCGAAAAGGAAGCCGAGCGAGGGGCTGAGGATCTCCATGCGAATCTCGGAGAGAGGAATCTGGTAGGCGGTCGCCCCGAAAACGAAACGCCAGAGCGCGTTGGTGACTGCGGCCAGAAGAAACCACCGCACCGCCTCACCCGGGCGCATCCCGCAGGCGGCGACGATGAGCGTGGCATTGAGCCCGAAACCGACGAGCAGGAGCGGGATGGCAAGACGGAGGACGCGCCCCGTTTCATTGCCCCAGAGGAAGGCGACCCCGAGCGCCATGAAGACATATAACCACCAGAGGAGGACGAGATAGACTCCGGGACGGACAAGGAGACGTTTCCACCCGAGCAGCGTGGCGAGCCCGCCGGAGAGCATGGCGAGCCCGAGAAAGGCGAACTGGAAGAGCGATCCCCCGGTCGAGGTCGCGCCGAATTCCAGATCGGGCGACTTGTAGTCGAAGACGAAGGAGAAAAGGAAGAGCACAAACAACCACCGGAACCCCTTCAGGGAAGGCGAAGGAGGTGCGTCGATCTCGGCCTGATCATTGGCAAAGGCTTGTCGTATCCAATTCAAATTCTTAATCCCGTGACTCGTGACCCGTGACCCGCTCCGTCAGCATGCCCCCTCCCGCTTCACGAAGGTGAGAAACATGATCTGGAAGTCGAGGAGGAGGTTCCAGTTCTCGATGTAGTGGAGGTCGAAACGGACCCGCTCGGAAAGGTCGGTGTCGCCCCGCAGGCCGTTCACCTGGGCCCAGCCGGTGATGCCTGGCTTGATGTTGTGTCGAGCGTTGTAGTGCGGGATCTCCTCCTTGAACTGCTCGATCAGTTCGGGGCGCTCCGGACGCGGGCCGACCAGGCTCATGTCGCCGCGCAGGACGTTCCAGAACTGGGGAATCTCGTCGATGTTCCAGCGTCGCATGAAGGCGCCGACGCGAAGGCAGCGCGGATCTCCCTTCACCGTCCAGCCGACCCCGGATTTTTCGGCATCCAGTTTCATGCTGCGCAGCTTGATCATGTCGAAACTTTTTCCGTTCGCCCCGAGGCGGCGCTGCCGGTAAAAGATCGG
>JAGRPC010000114.1:7254-12055 GCA_020439925.1 Verrucomicrobiia bacterium
TCGACGAAGCGCTTCAGATAACGATTGAGCGTGGAGTGCAGCGGCAGGCGGGAAATGCCGAGAATGGGAATGCCTCCGACGGACTCGAGGTGGAGGCCGCTGAGGAGCACCTGGAAGCAGGTCGGCACGAGCTTGAACTCGATCATCTCCTTTTCGCAGACCCCCGCAATGTGCATGAGCGTCCCGGACTTGATGGCGTCATCGGCGACTATCACCATCTGGCAGACGCCGAGTTGCAGGAGTGCCTCGAGCGATTCGTATGAACCGAGTACGGGCATGTTGGAGGGAACCGGCTCCTGAAACTCCCCGCCCGGAGGGGCGATGATGCCGACGATGTCGAAGGGACGGTCGGGCGCCTCGGCGAAGACCTTCACCGCCCGGGAAAAGTCGCGGCTCCAGCCCACGACGAGGGCACGCTGGCGCAAGCTTCCCGAGTTTTCCTCACGGCTGAGGACACGCCAGAGAATGCCGCGCCAGAGGGGAAGGATGAGCAGCGTCGTGACGAGACCAATGGCGCAGAAGACCCGCGAGATCGGCGGATCGAATTTCAGCATCAGGGTCAGGGCGAGATAGGCTAGGATCCAGATGAAGGATGACTTGAAGAGAATCCGAAGGGTGTTGGTGTAGGAGAGGAGGTTCTCGCGGGTGTAGAGGCGGAAGTTCGCGAGCGTCGCCATCATCAATCCCACACCAAGTACGATGTGCCCGATGTAGTCCGAGGTACGGAAGACATCCTCCACCGGCACGCCGAAGTCGGCGACCTTCGTCTGGAAGCGGATCCACTGGGCGAGCAGCAGCGAGGCCGCAACCATGAGGACGTCTACGAAAAACGCCCCGGCCACGAGCCGGTGATATCGGGCCCGCGAGGTCTCCGCGGTCTGCCGCAGCGGCAGGCGGGCCTGGGGCCGTTTCGAGTCTGATGTTCTCGGTTCGCTCATGCGGGAGGCTTTCGGAGAATCGGAGAATGAGGGGCCAAAAAAAATTCACCCGGGACTTCCGGCGGTGCGGAAATCCGGGAAAGCCGGCGAGGGCAGCGCCCGGGGAAGACCGCGTCCGTACGCCTGATGGGTCACGTCCTTCTCCTCGATGCCGTTCAGGACAACTCCGACGAGGGCGGCACGCATACGCTGCAGTTCGCGCATGGCATGACGGGCGGAATCGGCCTGGGTCGAACCCGATCGCACCACGAGCACGACGGCGTCGGCGTGGCGCGAATAAACGAGGCCGTCGCTGACGGCGTTGATCGGGCTCGTGTCGATGATGACGCAATCGAAAGAGGCGTAGGCCTCGTGAAGCATTCTTGCGAAAATTTCACCGCTCATCGGCTCGCCCGTGTCCGAGGCGAAGCGCCCGCAGGAGATGAGGTAGAGGTTCTTGTAGGCGGTTTCTTGGCAGAGTCCCTGGGCGGCGAGGGCATTCTCGCCCGGTGCTCCGCGCATCGGATCGACAAAGATACCGGCCATGCGCGGCTGCCGGAAATCGGCGTCGACGAGCAAGGTGCGATAACCCATGTTCGCCTGAAGCACGGCGAGATTTGCGGCGCAGAAGCTCTTGCCTTCTCCGGGCGAGGGACTCGTCACCATGACACTCCGCGGGGCGTAGGCCGAGAGCGACGTTCGGAGCGAACGCAAGCCCTCGCTCACGAGCGAGGCCGGATCACGAGTGACAAAGAGGGACTGGGCCAGATCGAGATCGCGTGAGAACGCTTTGGGGATCTCGGCAAGCACGGCGAGCCCCAGGGTCGACTCGACCTGCTTGCGACTGTGCAGGGTTCGGTCGAGCAGACCCATGGCGATGACGACGGCAAGGCCGAACATCGTTCCAAACACTCCCGCAGCCGCCACCGTGACCGTCTTTTTCGGCGAGACCGGCTTCGTCGGAACGAGTGGCTCGGAAAAGGTGCGTACCACCGTTTCGTCGACCCGCTCCGTTACCTCGGTGTCGTTGATGCGGTCGAGAAGGCGCTCGTAGGTCGCCGAGGCTGCCGCCACATTGCGCAGGAGGGTGCGGAATTCCTTCATGATTCCGTCGACCTCGATCAGCTTCAGCTTCTGCTCCTGGACGGTTTCACGAAGCTTCTTTTCGTGTTCGACGGCGCGGGAGTATCCCTTCTCGATGGATTCCCCTATCCCCGCGGCAACCGCCTTGACTTCCTCCTCAAGCCCCCTCAGGTCGCCCTCGTAAGCCTGGTAGGTCGGGTGGGTCTCGGTGAACTGCTCCTTGATGCGCACGAACTCCGCCCGTTTCTGGTTGCGGGAGAGAATGAGCTTCTGGACGTGTTCCTGGCTGCCGTATTCTCCGATCTCAAAGACCCGTTCGATGTCCTCCTTGGGAATGGTTTCAAACTGCTCGAACTCGGCACGACGCAGGAGCACGTCGTTTTCCGCCGAACTCAGGAGCTTGTCGAGGTCTTCGAGCTTGGTCGAAGTGAGGTCGCGGTTTTCGTCGAGCGGCACGTCGGCGTGCTGCTTGCGGAATTCCTGCAGCTTTTCCTCGGCCTCATGGACACGGGTCAGCTGGTTGGCCGCCTCTTTCTCGAGCGTCGCCCGCGATTTCTCGGCAGAGGAAAGGTTCTGCTCCCGGATCAGGCTCTGAAACTCCTCGATGAAGGCGGAAGTCATGGCCCGGGCGCGCTCGGGAGACCGGTCACGGACCGAAACATCGATGAGCCGGGTCCCGCGTCTCAGGTCCGCCCGCACTTTCTTGCCGATGATTTCGACGAGTTCCGCATCGGCGTATCCACCCGGCTTCGACGGAAGAAAATCCGGATCCTCGCGGAGCTTGAGCTTTTCAACGACCCGCAGGATAACGGTGCCGTTGCGGATGCCCTCCGCCATGGACTTCAAGGCATCGAGAGATTCCCAGCTGGCCTGGCGAAGTCCTTTCAGCCCTTCGAAAACCGCCCCCTCATTTTTCGGATCGACGTAGATCACCGCGCTCGACTCGTAGATCTTGGGCGCGGCGAAGACGTAGGCGAGGGCCAGCCCCACAAGGGCTCCGGCGATAAAAATGGCGAGCCAGAGACGTTTCCAAACCACGGAAACCAAACGCCCCAGATCCAGGGTCGGGAATCCGGGAAAAAGGGCCTCGGAAGAAGCGGGTTGGGAGGGGCCTGCACCAAATTGATTCATCTGCGAGAGGAAGGACCTCAACTGATCGCGACTTAAAAATTACGGAAAAGATTGTTTTTCTGAATTTTACATCAAAAATCAACCCATTCAAGAGTTTTGCTAAAATTATTATAATTTCCATATTTCACCTCGCTTGATCATGCCTGAAACGAGGAATTTCAATTTCGTCCTATAAACCCGAGCCAAGGTTTGCAAGGGGGGCGCGGGGTGTTAAGCTCTGGAGTTTTGTGGGGAGTAGCCGGATCCGGGCGGTCTAAAAGCCGTGAATCTGCGAGCCAAGTCCGCTGCCGCCCCCCGTTTTCCGCACCGACCAACCCGGATGAATCCACGCCTGCTTTCCGCTCTCATCCTGCTCTTCACCCTCCTTTCCGCTCCTGCCCAGGAGGCGGCCCCGGCCGCTCCTCCCGCCGCAGCTCCGGAGTCCATCCCGGACTACACCCAGACCCTCCTCGACTATTTCCTCGAAGGGGGCCCGGTCCTGATGATTCCCCTCGCGGCGCTTTCCTTTCTCGCCGTTCTCCTGATCATCTTCTACACCTTCACGATCCGGCAGGGAACCGTGGTGAGCGACAAGTTCATGAACGCGGCCGACGCCTTGATCCGCAAGCAGGACTACCTCGGCCTCATCGCCGTCTGCAACCGGGAGAACGAATGTATCGCCCGCATCGTCTACAAGACCCTCGATTTCGCGACCAAGAACCCCACCGCGAGTTTCGATGAGGTTCGCGAGGTGACCGAGGCCGAAGGAACGAGGCAGGCGAGCATCCTCAACAACCGCATCAGCTATCTCAACGACATCGGCCGCGTCGCCCCCATGGTGGGCCTCCTCGGCACCGTCGTCGGCATGATCAAGGCCTTCGAAGGGATCGGAAAATCCTCGGGTGTCCAGCATATGGAACTCGCCCCGGGTGTCGCCCAGGCCCTCATCACCACGGCGGCCGGTCTCATCATCAGCATTCCCGCTCTCATCTTCTACTCCCTCTTCCGCGGCAAGGTCCAGAAGCTGATTGCCGAACTCGAGGCCGCGATGACCCACATCATGGCCCTCCTCGCCGCGCAGTACAAGCGCGCCAACTATCGCGCCTCCGCCCGGCGCGAGAACAGCGACGATTGATCCGGGCGCAGCCGTTTCCCTTCCGACGAGAACTCCATGAGATTCCGCGAAATCAACGCCGGACAGAACGCCGAGCTCGAACTCGCGCCCATGATCGACGTGGTCTTCCAGCTCCTCATCTTCTTCATCGTGACCTGGCAGTTCGCCCGTTTCGAGCGTGACATGGACATCTCCGTGCCTTCGGCCGAGCAGGCGGAAAACAAGGATCGCCAGGCCGGGGAGATCATCATCAACGTCAGGAAAGACGGCACCATCGTCCTCAACGGGCTTGTCATGGAGCATGACGCCCTCCTCGCCAAGTTGCGATCCATTTCCGAAGCCTACCCCGACCAGGCCGTGATCCTGAGGGGTTCCTCCGAAGCAGACTTCCAGTCCATCATCGACGTGCTCGATGTCGTCAAGGAAGCGGGCATCTGGAATGTGGCCTTCGCGACGACCAAACCCGAATCGTAACCTTTCGCGTCAGCAGATGATTCCACCCGTCAGAGCCCTCCCCGCGTGCCCCGGCCGGCACCGCTCTGTCGTGATCGCGATCCTGCTTCTCGCCGGAGTCCAG
>JAGRPC010000114.1:12121-26866 GCA_020439925.1 Verrucomicrobiia bacterium
ACCGAGGACGTTCTCGCCTATGCCGACCTGCTTTTCAGCAAGGACCAGTTCGCCATCGCGGCGCAGCAATACCAGATCTTCATCCGCGAGCAGCCCAACAGCCCCAACCTCCAGGTCGCCTGGTTCCGCCTCGGCGAGTGTTATCTCAAGGTCAACCAGACCAACGATGCGGTGACCTCCTTCAATTACCTGATCAACCAGTTCAAGAAGGGTCCTTTCGTCGGCTCCGCCGCCTACCGGCTCGCCGTGCTTCGTTTCAACGAGAAGGACTATCGCAACGCGCTAGCATTCTTCAAACTGGCCAAGGACGAACTCTCCGATCCCACCGCGAAGAACCAGGCCCACTTCTACTTCGCCCGCTGCCTCCAGCTCACCGGACAGGCCAAGGAAGCGCTCGCCAATTACGAGATGGTGATGGCAGCCAAACCAGAGGGCGGGAATCCGTTCGAGGAACGCTGCCTCCTCGAAAGCGCGCGCCTTTTCTATGAACTTGGCGACACCGCAAAGGCCCTCGAGCGGTTCCAGTCCCTCGCCGCGAGCGCCTCGACGCCCGAGTTCAAGGAGGAAGCCATCGTTCGTGGAGGGCTCATGGCCGCCGAGGCCGGCCAGGTCGATCTCAGCGAACAGCTCCTCTCCGAAGCCCTCAAGTTTGCCGATGCCAGCCCGTGGAAGTCGCTTGCCCAGGTCGGGGCGATTTTCAATGCCTTCTCGCGGGGAGATCACGAGCGCGTCATCGGCCTCTACAACACCGGGGCCTACAATCCTCCGGACGAATCCCGCGCCAAGATGCTCCTCATCGTCGGGCACTCCTTCCGCATCCAGGGAGACAACGAGTCCGCCCTGCGTCTCTATTCGCTGGTCGAAGGCAAGTATCCCGACCGTCCCGAAGGGGCCGAGGCGGGTTACCGCAAGCTCCAGATCCTCCATCAGCAGGGGGATCCGGGCTTGCCAGGAGCCGTCAAAATCTTCGCCGAGCGGCAAGCCCGCACTTCTCCCGCGAGCCCCTTCATCGACATGGCCTGGCTCATGGCCGGGGAATGGCACTTCGCCCAAGCGGAGAATTCCGCAAGCGGGCCTGGTTCGGAATTCGCGAAAAAACACTACGCGGACGCCGCCGCCGCCTACCGGAAGGTGCGTATCGAAAAGGTCGACAAGAAATATCACGAGGCGCGCCTCTACAAGCAGGGCTGGGCCGAGATCGAAGCCGGAGAGACTTCCGAGGGTATCCTCACACTCTCGCGTTTCATCCAGCAGCACTCCCAGAGCGCGCTCGCCTCATCGGCTCTCGCGAAGCGGGCGATGGCCTACCAGGCCCAGCAGGATCACGACTTCGCCTTGGGTGACTATCTCGATATCGCAAAGCGTTACCCCGAGTCACCCGAGCTCGAGTTCGCCCTTCAGCAGACCGCCCTCATCTACGCCCACCTGAGAAAGATCCCCGAAATGATCCAGGCCTACCAGGACCTCCTCGCCAAATTCCCGAAAACGAAGGGCGCCGGCGAGGCACACTACTGGATCGGAGTCGGTCATTTCGATCTTCAGAGCTTCCAGGAAGCCGTCGCCGACCTTGAAAAGGCCAGGGAACTCGATCCCAGCCTCGACGACAAGGCCACCCTTCGCCTCGTTATCTCCCACTACCAGCTCGAGAACATCCCGCGCCTCGCGGTGGAGGCGCGGCACTACCTCGAGAACGCCCCGGCGACTCCCGAAAAAGACCCTTCGCCCGACGCCGCTGCGGAAGAATCCAAGGACGCACCCGCCCAGCCGAAGCGCACTCCCATTCCGCCGCAGGTGCTGGAATACCTCGGACGCAAGCTCGCCGAAAGCGAAGAGTGGAAGGACGCCGAATTCTTCCTGACGGCCATCACCGATCCCAAGGCTCCCGAAAAAACCGCCGCCTCCGTGTGGCGTCTCCTCGGCAACTGCCGGATCAAGCTGAAGAAACATGCCGAGGCCATTGTCGCACTCGATCATTTCCTCCTTCAGACTGAACGGCCGAGCGAGCGTGCTTCCGCCTATCTCGACCGGGGAATCGCCCAACTCTGCTTGCGTGACTTCGAGGCGGCACGCAACAGCGCCCAGGAGAGCCTTCGCTCGCAAAAAGAAGGCCGCACCAATGCCGAGGCCCGCCTCCTCCTGGGTGATGTCTCCGCCGCGAACGGCAATCTTGAGGATGCCGCCAACAACTACCTCGTCGTCAGCCAGATCTTCATGGATCCCGAGATCACTCCCAAGGCCCTCACCAAGGCCATCAAGGCCTACCGCACCCTCGGCAACCAGGCCAAGGCACAGGAACTGACCCAGGAATTGAGCGCCGGGTATCCGAATTACGAAGCCCCCGCCTCGCTGGATCACGAGTGCTGAAACGACGGAGTTCGCCCGTTTCGCCGATCCCGGAAGGCGTTCAGCGCTTTCCTCCTTTTGCCGACTCTGCCTCCGCCGCTTCCGTGGCTTCGGGCGACGCCGAGACGGGTTTGGCCTCGATGTCTTCGGCCTCCTTGCTGATCGGCCAGAGCTCGGGCTCGATGTGAATCTTCGGAGCCACGCCCATCTCGATCCTGGCCCGTTCGCCGAAGACATACTCGCGTTCGACGAGTGGAACGACGGTGAAGATCATCGTGCTGTCCTTGAGGCGTTCCACGTTCAGCAGGGCTGCACAGGTGGTCGACTCCTCGATCTTGAGAATCTGCCCCGGCTCGATCACAAACTCACTGGGAGTAGCGGAGGCCGGGATGGCGAAGTCGACAAGGGCGTCGGGAAAGGTGGTTGAACGTCCCCGCACCACGATGCCCGCGGAGAAGACGTCCCTCTCGCTCATCCGCTGCACCGAGAGCACCACGAACTCTCCCGAGAGAAACGTGACGTCGTCTCGCTCGAGATAGTTTTTCAGGTAGAGGCGCTTGAGAATTCCGTTGTAGGCGCGCAATTCCGTCTCGCTGAAGGGATAGACCTGCGCATAGAGGTCCTTAGCCGAATGAAATTTACCGCGGGGCGCCGTCACTGCGGTGAACCCGTGGATCGGATCGAGCCGGTCCAGCTTCGTGAGAAGCCGGTAATTCATGGGATGCTCCGGCTGGCCGAAGACCCACATGCAAAAGGACCAGGAGGCGAAGTTCAGCCCGATGAGCACCGCGATAACCGCGATCCAGAGGATCAGGTTGCCTCCGCCGGGATAGCGCCCCTCGTCGTGAATGCGGGATTCCCTGGAAAAGGGGCTCTGGTCCGAGAGAGTTTCCATCTCAGCCCTTTCCGCCGCATACCTCTCCGTCCATCGTCTCCGGATCGTAGCCCGGAGCCTCCCCGGCCACGGCAGGCTCGAATGAGGTGCCGCAACCACAGCTGCGCGCGGCATTCGGATTGTCGATCTTGAAGCCCGAGTCGTTGAGCGCTTCGACATAGTCGAGGCGGCAGCCATCGAGGTATTTGAGGCTCTCCGCATCGACAAAAACTCGGGCCGCGCCGTTCACGAAGACGGAGTCCTCTCCGTCGGGCTCGTCGATTTTCATTGCGTAGGACATCCCCGCGCATCCACCCTTTTCGACAAAGAGGCGCAAGCCCTTTTCCCCGGGGGAAAAGTCCTTTTCCTCGAGCAGGTCGAGGAGGTGCCCGGCCGCCGCATCGGTGAGTTGGATCATCGGGAAAAGTAAAAGGTGAAAAGTGAAAAGTAAAAGGTAAAGAGGGAATACGGTCTTGCGCCTCCGGGAGTGGACGCCTTCAATGACCCCTCCCCCTCTCCTCCTGCCCCATGGGAAAAATCCGCCTCCTCCCCGAAGCCCTCGCCTGCCAGGTCGCCGCCGGCGAAGTGGTCGAGCGCCCAGCCTCGGTCGTGAAGGAACTGGTCGAGAACAGCCTCGACGCCGGGTCGACGAACATCGAGGTGCGCGTTCAGCGCGGCGGGATCGCGCTTATCCGCGTCACCGACGACGGCTGCGGAATGAACCGTGACGACGCCCTCATGTGCCTCGAGCGCAATGCCACTTCGAAGATCCGTACGAAGGAGGACCTTGCCGCCATCACCACCCTTGGCTTCCGAGGCGAAGCCATTCCCAGCATCGCGAGCGTCTCGAAGTTCCGCCTCGCCACCCGGGAACCCGGAGCCCTCACCGGCACCGAGGTGATCGTCACTGGAGGCAGGCTCGAACGGGTCAACGACTGCGGAGAACCGCCCGGCACCCAGATCGAGGTGCGCTCCCTCTTTTTCAACCTCCCCGCCCGCCGCAAGTTCCTCCGCACCGAGACCACCGAATACGCCCATCTCGAGCAGGTCCTGAAAACGCAGGCCATCGCCCACGAGACGGTGAGGTTTTCCCTCGTCCGCGACGAGCGTCTCGCCTTCCAGCTCCCCGCGACCACGAGCCTGCGCGAGCGAATCGGCGGTCTTGTCGGCAACGACCTCGCCTCCCGTCTCCTCGAGATCGAGCCCCTCGAGCAGAAGGGGGTGAAAGTGCGGGGGTTCATCGGTCCTCCCGGAATGGGTCGCGGCGACCGCCGCCAGCAACTCACTTTCCTCAACGGTCGTCCCGTTGAAGCCGCCATCGTCACGCGGGCTCTCCGCGAAGGGTATCACACCGCCCTCATGAAAGGGCAGTATCCCGTGACCTTTCTTTTCCTCGAGACCGATCCCTCGGCTGTAGACGTGAACGTCCATCCCGCCAAGCGCGAGGTTCGCTTCCACGACGGCTTCGCGGTGCAGGACGCCATCGTCGCTGCCGTGAGCCGCACCCTGCGCGATCGCATGACGCGCCCCGTCTCCGGTGTTGGCCTCACCGGTACGACCTCTCCGACCAGGCCGGCCTCGGTGCAGGAGGAATTGATCGAGCCCTCCTCAGTCTACAGCACGCCCCGTCTCGATCCCCGCCCTGGCGCCCTTTTCACCGCCCTCGAAAGGCAGCGCGTCGAACTGGACTCGACACAGGAGGGTCAAGTGCCCGGCCCTACCCTCTCGAGTCCGGATCCGGCCATCGCCGAACTCGCGAATCCGCCGACTTCTCCCGCCTCACCTCCAGCTCATCCGGCGGAGACCGGGACGGAGGAAAAACCACGGGCTTCCGATTACCGGATCATCGGCGTGTTGGGAAAACTCTACGTCCTCCTTGAGGCGAAGGAGGGGCTGGTTCTCATGGATCAGCACGCCGCCCACGAGCGCGTCCTCTTCGAGGAACTTCGACGCCGAATGGAAAGTGAAGGCGCCCCCTCGCAGAGACTGCTTTCGCCCCTCATGGTCGACCTCCCTCCGCGAGATTTCGATCTCGTCTCCCGCCACCTCGAGACGCTCGAAAGGCTCGGCTTTGGAGCCGAACCTTTCGGTGGCAACACGCTCAAGCTCGACGCCCTCCCCGCCTTTCTGAAGCGCGACGATCCCGAGGCGTTTCTCCAGGAGGTGATCCGTGAAATCCGCGTCGCCAGCGACCGGATGTCGAGCCTGCGCCTCGGCGAGGACCTGATTGCCACGACCGTCTGCCGCGCCGCCGTGAAGGCGAATGACACCCTCAAGGAACCCGAGCTTCGCAAGCTGCTCGAGGACCTCCTCGAATGTGACATGCCCTACTGCTGTCCCCACGGGCGCCCGACCCTCATCCAGATCGGCTACGCGGAGCTGGAGCGGAAGTTCGGGAGAAGGACCTGAGCGGTCTTTCCCCGGGATTCGGGCAACGAGCCTCCATCCCGCCCTTGACCCGTCGACGGCCAACCTTCATCATCGGCGGTCATGAAAGTCCCGGTGATCCACGTCCTTCCTTTCTTCTCCCTCGTTCTCGCCTGTCTCGTCTCTCCCGGCGCCGCCGCCGAAAAAAACGTCATTTTCATCATCACCGACGACGAGTCGCCCACCCTCGGATGTTACGGCGACCCCTTGGCGAAAACACCGGCGGTCGATGCCCTCGCCGCCGACGGAACCGTTTTCCTCAACGCCTACGCAACCACCGCGAGCTGCGCGGCGAGCCGCTCGGTGGTGATGTCGGGGCTGCACAATCACCGCAACGGGATGTACGGCCACCAGCATTCCTACCACAAGTTCGAATCGTGGAAAACGGTCGTCAGCCTCTCGCTTCCCCGCGTCATGGCCGGGGCCGGGTATCGTACGGGACAGATCGGCAAATACCACGTCGGCCCGGAACTCGTCTACCGCTACGAGACCTACCTCAAGGCCAACGAACGCAGCACCGTGGAGATGGCCGAGAAATGCCGCGACTTCATCAATGCCGATGACGAGCGTCCCTTCTTCCTCTATTTCGCGACCGCGGACCCTCACCGGGGAGGGGGGCTCGATGAAACCTCGCAGCTCGAGCTGAAGCCCAACCTCTTCGGGAACAAACCCGGGCATGGCGCCTTTCCCGGCGTGGAAGAGGTGTTCTACGATCCGGCAAAGGTGCCGATCCCCTACTTCCTCACCGACAATCCGGAAGCGCGGGAGGAACTCGCCCAGTACTACCAGAGCATCTCCCGCGTCGACCAGGGGGTTGCACGCCTCGTCGAGATCCTCAAGGAAGCCGGACTCTACGACAAGACGATGATCCTCTTCACCGCCGACCACGGCATGGCCTTCCCCGGCGGCAAGACCACCGTCTACGAGGGAGGCCTGAGGGTGCCCTTCGTGGTGCGGAATCCCTACGAGCCGAAGCGCGGGGTGAGGCACGAGGCCCTTGTCAGCCACATCGACATCACCCCGAGTCTCCTCGACTTCGCCGGTGGACTCGACCAGGAAAAGAACCGCCCGAAGGCGTTCGTGAACGCGAAGGATTTCTGGAAAGACCATCCCGATGTCGCGAAGGACAACCTCGGTCCCGTTCTCGACCACTATCATGGAAATTCCTGGATCTCCATCCTCGGCGACGGGAAGGCGGAACATTGGGATACCCTCCACGCCTCGCACACCTTCCACGAAATCCAGATGTACTACCCGATGCGCGTCGTCCGCGACAAGCACTACAAGCTGATCTGGAACATTGCCCACGGCCTGCCCTACCCCTTCGCCTCCGACCTCTGGGCGGCGAGCAGCTTCCAGGCCCAATACCGGAAGTCGCTCGATGCCCCCTACGGACAGAAGACCGTCGGAGAGTACATCCACCGTCCAGCCTTCGAACTCTACCGCATCGACGAGGATCCTTACGAAGCCAAGAACCTCGCCGGCGATCCCGCCTACACCGAGATCCTCAGGCAGTATCAGGAAAAACTCCGCGCCTTCCAGAAAGAGATGGACGACCCCTGGATCCTGAAATGGGACTACGAGTGAACCGGTATTTCAACGGTCCGGAGCCGGAACGACGAGCTCCGACGGTTTCCGGGCGAGGTAGGGAGGAATGGAGAGCAGGGAAACGCGTCCCGACACCGCCTGAAACTTCCAGAACCTCCCGTCCATTCCTTCCGGAACCTCGATGCTGAGGAACTTTCCACCTTCCGCGGTAAGGTCGAAGCATTTCTCCCCGTCGGGATTGATCAGTTCCCCCGCGGCAGCCGCCGAGTAGAGTCCGATCCTGCGTATACCGGGAGGAACCCAGGCGTAGAGGGTCCAGCGACCACTTATCAGGTTGGGATACTCATCGAGCGCCATTTTCCAGCTCATCACCTGCCCATCGGGCCAGGTCACGCGAGTGAGGTCGCGGCCGTCGTCGAGATCGATACGGTAAACACCGGGTTCGGCCACCTCGAGGAGGACACGGTGCTCCTCTCCGTCGGGCGGCACCGTGGCGTCTTCTGCGACCAGGGTCTCGTCCTCTCCCGTAGCCGAGGCCCCTCCGAGCTTCCAAAGCCCGATTTTCACATGACCCCGGTCCCGATAGTGCTCGATGAGGCCTCCGGTGACACGCAACTCCAGGGTCGCAGGAACCTTCCCGACGACAGTATACCAGGAGCGCTCACCCCGCCCCGCTTCGGCCGATCCTGCCGGAAAGTCTGGAAGAGGCATGAATCGCCCCGCCGGAACCAGCGAGGTATCCTCGACCGCAATCGGTTCGAAGTCGAGATCAACCGCGACATGATTGGCAAGTCCACTTCCGAGGATCTCTCCGATTTCTCCAGAGGAGAAAGGCTCGCTCGACTTCCAAAGATTCTCCGCTTCCGCCACCTGCCAACGGGCCTCGGCCGGAATCGCCACTGCACGGTCGCGCGAATCGACATCCCGGTAGAGCGCGAGGCTGTGAACCATAAATGTCCCTCTCATCCGGTAGGCGTGCCGGATCATTTCTTCGAAGGCCTCCTGCCGCTCCGGGCCGTTGGCGCGCCGGTATCGATCGAAAAGTTCCGCATGTCTCACCCAGAGGACAAGCGCATCGACCCGGGCGAGGATCTCCGGGTCTCCAGCGGCAAGGCCCCTCGCTTCGTCAAGGCACCGGTAGAGACGGGCCAGAAGGTCGTCGAAAACGAGCCGGGCCGCCTCGTTCTCCCCGTCAATCCGACGATAAAACTCCCGCATCGGCTCCCTGGCGGGTCCGAAAGCCTTCTCGAGAAAGTCCTCGACGATGACGTCCCTCCGTGACGCCTCCCCTGCATCCCACATCACCCGCGAAGCGAAATAATATCCCAAGCCGTTCGGCCCCCAGTTGTCGCTCGATTCGGCGGAGAGGAATCGCGCACCCCTTTTATGAAAGTCCGGAATGGTCCTGGCAAGATACCCCAGATTTCCTCCTCTCGCCGCACCGGGAAGATCCCGATCCCAGGTGTTGACGCTGTAATATTCGCGAATGCCGAGAGTCGCCCCCTTTTCCGCCCAACCGGAGAGAATCCCTTCGATCGTCGCCCCTCCCTTGATGAATCCCGTCGCCGCCGAAATGACCACGTTCGGATGGACAGGAATGGCCGGGGGATCCGAGTGATAATTGTAGGCATACATTCCCACGTAGTGGTCCTTTCCCAGCTTGGCCGTCACGGCCTCGGCCACCGTGTTCGCCAGCAGGGTCGCACGGGTGCTCGGCGTTCCGATCCGGAGGCAGTCCTGACATTCACACCAACCCCCTCCGTCGCTGGGATCGGCCGAGACGCTATCGGATCCGGGGTTTTTCGCAAAATAGTCGAGGGCGTAGGCGATGGCCGCCCCGCGCACACCCGGGTTCCCAACACAGAGCTTGGCCTCCGGATGAACCCGGCGCTCTCCTCCGACGAGCGCATAATATTCGGGATGCGCGTCAAACTCCGCCTGCCGCGAACGGATCAGCTGTCCATAGGCGTGTCCCGTGTTGAGTCTGAAGCCGCCTTCCATGCGGTTCTTTTCCACCCAGTCTCCGTAGGCCTCCCGATTGTGATCCCAGAAACCGTAACCGTACCAGATACGACGGCTCGCGTAATCCGGCGACTCTTTCACGTCAAGATCCAGTGTGATCCGGTCCAGGTGCGGGACTATCTCCCAGGTCTGACCGGGAAAGAACTGGCGGTAGCCGAGGCGATACAGAAGATCCCACACGGCGTGACGGACGGCGAGTTCCGTGGATCCCTCGATTTCGATCCCCCGGGAAGTGGACTGGATTGAGTAACGCTCGCGTTCCATTGCACCCCGAGGCCCCCCTTCAAGAAGGCCGAGGCGGATCGCCACCCCCGGGCTTTCCTCGGCCACGGGAAACGATCGCGAGAAGATCCTCTCCAGTTGACCCGCCAGGGAGACGCCGGCAGCTTTCAAGACTTCGCCGGATTCGTGCGGCACCACTACCGGCATGGAAGGAGGTCCTGTGCCGGGAAGCACTACCGGGTCCGAAGCTAGAACGGCCCCGCCGGGGAGCCAGATCAGAACCAGCCACCAGCACAGGCGATTCTTGAACCAGGGAGGGCGCATGACGCGAGATTGCCCGTCCGCCTCACTTCTGGCAATCACGCAAAAAGGCTCCGGTCAGTCCCTGAACCCTTCCGCCCCCCCTTACGCCAGTATCTCCCGGATCACGTGGCCCTCGACGTTGGTCAGGCGGCGGGCAATGCCGTTGTGCTTGAAAGTCAGGCGCTCGTGATCCAGCCCCAGCAGATGGAGGATCGTGGCGTTGAAATCGTAGAGAGGATGGACATCCTTCACCGCCTTCTGCCCCAGCGGATCGGTCTCGCCATGGCTCACTCCCGGCTTCACTCCGGCTCCGGTCATCCAGCAGGTGAATCCGTCGGGATTGTGGTCGCGCCCCTTCGCGCCCTTCTGGAAAAACGGCATGCGACCGAATTCCGTGCACCAGACGACGAGGGTGTCCTCGAGCAGTCCCCGCTGTCCGAGGTCGCGAATCAAAGCGGCCGCGGGCTGGTCAAGAATGGAAGCGTGAACGTCGTACTGCTCCTTCAAGGCGCTGTGCCCGTCCCAGTTCAGTTTGCCTCCGCTCGCGTAGGCACCATTGAAGAGCTGGACGAAGCGCACCCCGCGTTCGACGAGTCGACGGGCGAGGATGCAGTTCTTCGCAAAGGCGACCTTGTCCGGATTCGAAACATCGTCGGCACCGTATAACTTCAGGATGTGGGCCGGCTCCGAACTCAGATCCGAGATCTCCGGCATGCTCAGCTGCATCCTCGCCGCGAGTTCGTAGCTGGCGATGCGGGCGGCAAGCTTGCCGTCGCCGGGATTCGCCTCGAGATGCCGTGCGTTCATCCGTTGGAGTAGATCACGGGCAGCGCGATCGGCGGACTCCGTGACACCCGGAGCGGAAAGATGGCGCACCGGGCTTTTCGAACTCATCGTCGTGCCCTGGAAGGCTGCGGGAAGGAAACCCGGCCCCCAGTTGTTCGCGCCGTTCTGCGGAACGCCCCTTGGATCGGGAATGGCGACATAGGAAGGCAGATCACGACTTTCGCTCCCGAGAGCATAGGTGGTCCACGCACCCAGGCTGGGAAACCCGTCGAGGACGGAACCCGTCGAAAGAAAGTTCTCGGCGGGACCGTGTGTGTTCGACTTGCTCGTCAGCGAATGAACGAAAGCAATCTCGTCGGTGAGCTCGGCGAGGTGCGGAATCATGTCGCTGACCCATTTCCCCGTCTTTCCTCGTCGGCGGAAGGCATACTGCGGCCGGGCCAGATTTCCCGCGGGTCCCTGGAAGGTCACGGAAGGCCCCCCCGGCAGCGGCTTGTCATCCCACTGAATCAATTCCGGCTTGTAATCCCAGGTCTCGAGCTGGCTGACCGCGCCTGCGCAGAAGATCACGACGACGTTCTTCGCCTTGGACGGATAATGGGGACGCCGCGGTGCGTAGGGATTCGCCGGATCGATGGAAAGACCTTCATCGGACGCGGCAAGCAATCCGTCCCGTCCTAACAAACTTGCCAAAGCGACCGACCCAAGAGCGGTGGCGCTGCCGGAAAGAAAACCACGACGATCGAGAAGAAAGCGTCCTGCGGGGGAAAGGTGTTCGGCGGAAACGGTCATGGAACAAACAGGAACTCATTGCTGTTGAAGAGGGCTCGGGCGAAAACCGCGATACCGTGCCCGGCGACGACGGGAACGGCGTCCGCCAATTCCTCCCTCGACGGATCGCGGAACAGGGCAAGGCGGTAGGCACGCCGGATCCGATCCTCGACCCCCTCTCCCGCCTCGCTCGATACTCGTTTCGCGAAAGCCTCGGCCTGCTCGATGACAAAACGACTGTTGAACAGATTCAGAGCCTGGATCGGAGTGGTCGACTCGCGCCTTTGTCCCACCGCCTGGCCCGCATCGGGACAATCAAAGGCGCCGAAAACGGCTTCCGGTTCACGGCGGACCTTGTGGGCGTAGATCATGCGCCTGAGACCCTCTCCGGTCGGGGACTCGACCGGGTTGAACCCGCTGAGACCGCCCCGCTTGTCGAAAAGATCAAAACCCCGACCGTAGCGCTTGAGGTCAAGCCTCCCGCTCACCGCGAGGATGGAGTCCCGAATGACTTCGGCCTCGACGCGGCGGGCGGGGAATCTCCAGAGAAGGTGGTTGTCGGCATCGATCGCACTTCCTTCGGCGTAGGCGACGGAACCTTGTCGATAGGTTTCCGACATGAGGATGAGCCGGTGGATGTGCTTCATCGACCATCCCGAACGAATGAACTCCCCCGCCAGCCAGTCGAGGAGTTCCAGATGCGAAGGCGGCATGCCGTTGTTTCCGAAGTCGTTGGGCGAGGCAACCAGCCCTCTCCCGAAATGGCCCTGCCAGATGCGGTTGACCATGACTCGTGCGGTGAGTGGATTGTCCGCTCGCGCGATCCAGTCGGCCAGGGCAAGACGCCGCTTTTGTTCGGGCGTTGCCGGATCGAGGACGAGGCGCCCCAAGGCCGCCGGCACCATGGGAGGCACCGGTTCTTCGGGCTGCTCGGGGTCTCCGCGCCTGAGAAGATGAATCTCGTCGGGCTCGCGGAATCTCCCGGCGAAGGCCAGGATGGCTCCCTCCTTCGCCTTGGCTTCCCGTTCCAGCCGGTCACGCTTCCCTCGCAACTCCTTCACCTCCGCAGCCTCTGCCGGGGAAAGCCCTTCGGTCGAAGCGGCCTTGCTTTCCTTGCCGCCTTCCTCGAAGGAACGGCGGTCCGAGGCGTCAGCCAGGAGGATCCATTCTCCTTCCGTTCCAGCCGCCTCGATACGGTAATCGATGGCGAGGCGATCCTTGAATTTCCCCTCGCGATCCCTTCCCCACACGACACGGTCGATGAGGACTTCACCGGGAAACTCCACCTCGACCCAGCTCCCGCTCGTCGCACTGCCCATCCAGCTTCTCGAATTCCCGTAGCGCCCGTCGTTCAGATATTTCAGGTCGTGCCGGTCGGCAACGATGATGTCGCCGGAAGACCGAACTTCCGCGCCGTTCGAAGCAAGAGCGTGGTTTTCCTCCCCTTCCCCGAAAACCTCCAGTTCGTCGATGCACGGCTCGAGTCGGTTGGTGGAGAGAATGGTGAAACGGACTCGCTTCGCCTTCACCGGGATGAACCGATCCAAGTTCTGCCGCGCCGAAACCATGGCCCTCGTGGCTCCCGATTTCGCCAGTGGAACAAATCCAAGCAATCGCTCGTCGAGCTCCGCCACCTCCTTCTTCAAGGCCGCCGCTTCCGTTTTCGCCCGCAGGGCCGCAGGCGTGCGGAGTTCGCGGTCGGCGTATTCGACCCCGGCGACAAAGGCCTGCATGCCGTAGTAGTCGCGCGCACTGATGGGATCGAACTTGTGGTCGTGGCAACGGGCACATCCGACACTGAGACCGAGAAAAGTCTGCCCGATGTTGGTGACGATCTCGTCGAGCGAATCCTGCCGGGCGAGCCGCATCGAGGGCGCGTCCTTGCCGATCTGTCCGGGCAGCAGCACGGAGGCGGTGACGAGGAACCCTGTCGCCGCGTCGACCCCGAGGGCATCTCCCGCGATCTGTTCGCGGATGAAGCGATCATAGGGAAGATCCGCGTTGATCGCGTCGATCACGTAGTCACGATAGGGAAAGGCGTAGGGACGCTCCGTGTTCACCTCGAATCCGTGGGTGTCGGCATAGCGGACCACATCGAGCCAGTGCTGCGCCCAGCGTTCCCCGTAATGGGGGGAGGCGAGCATTTCGTCGACGATCGAAGCCCACTCGCGAGGGTTACCTGGTGATCGGTGATCGGTGGCCAATCCTTCGAACAAGCGGATCACCGATGGCGGATCACCGATGGCGGCGTCGGGCGGCAGGCCTGTCAAATCGAGGGAGAGGCGTCTCAGCAAAGCGGATGAATCCGCGGGAGGGGAACGTCTCAATCCGTTTTCGGCAAGCTTCGCATCGATGAAAAAATCCACCGAAGCTTCCGCAGGCGCCTTAAGGAGAGGTTTGAAGCTCCAGTGGTCGGCCGGATCATCAAGGATAACGGAATCGACGCCCTCCGGCCAGACCGCCCCTTCGGCGATCCAGCGAGTCAGGAGGCCGATTTCGCGGTCGACAAGCCGCCCGCCCTTCGGCGGCATAAGCTCGTCCTCCTTGTCGGTGGTAACAAAGTGAATAAGCGGACTGTCCTCGGGTTTCCCCGGCACGATGTCGGGACCATGATGATCGCCTCCCTTCATCGCCGCGGCCTTCACATCGAGACGCAGACCCGATTTTCGGGTGTCACCACTGTGACAGTCATAGCACTTCGCCTCGAAGATCGGCCGGATGTCCCGAACGAAGTCGATCGGGGCGGCATAAAGGTCCGCTCCCTCGGGAAGGAGGAAAACGGTCAGAAGAATTCTTTTTGCCAGGGTCATCGATCTAGGCGCAGCGGCGTTCCCGCCTCGAGCACACCCTAATCTAAAGGCTCCGGGGCACCCCGCACCAGCCCAGGGATCGCGAGATCGCGCCTGACTTCCTCGGCCCTACTTTACCTGCAGATCCCCCAGGCTCACCGCTTGCTCGATTACCACTTTCCCTTCGCGGTCCCTTACTCGGAGATGGATCAGCGTGTCCTCGCCCTTCCAGTCGATGAGAACCTCGCCGAAATTTTCACGGTGCCAGGTGTTTGCGAGGGCCCGCTTCGAATTCTCCGTCGGAGTGCCGCGCTCGTGGATCTGGTTGAAGCTGCTGGAGGTGAGGTCCCAGATCGGATAGGGCACCCCCTCGCGCTCCACCGAGAGTTCGGCCCAGTGGCGATCGCCGCTGAGGACGACAACTCCTCCGGCCTTCGTTTTTGCGATCAGGCTGTATAGCTTCTTCTGCTCCAGCGGCAGATTGGCCCAAGTCTCCTGGCCTGCCGCGGAAGCGACCAGCTGGATGCTGGAAACAAGGAGCCGGACTTCGGTGGGTTTTCTCAATTCCTCCTCCAGCCACGTCCACTGCGCCTCTCCGAGCATCGTGATCGAGGGATCCTCGCTGGGATACCACGATCCACCGAGACGCTTTTCCCCCTT
>JAGRPC010000115.1:0-881 GCA_020439925.1 Verrucomicrobiia bacterium
GTCGCCGTGCAGACCCCGCAGGGCTTCCCCCGCGCCGCGCTCGATGCCGCGTATGCGGGGGCCGCCGAGGAGCACACCGACGACGCCGCCCTGTTCGCCGCGGCCGGGCACCCGGTCGCGACGGTCGCGGGCGACGAGCGCGCCTTCAAGATCACGACCCCTGACGACCTCCACCGTGCCGCCCTGCTGCTGGGGCCCGACTGGGCGCTCACCGGGGGCCGCGGCGGCATCGGCTACGACGTGCACGCCTTCGCCGAAGGCCGCCCCCTCGTGCTCGGCGGCGTCACCATTCCTCACGACCGCGGCCTCGCCGGACACTCCGACGCCGACGTGCTTTCACACGCCATCGCCGACGCCATCCTCGGTGCGCTGGGCGAACCTGATATCGGTTTCTGGTTTCCTCCCTCCGACGCCTCGATCGAAGGCATCAGCAGCCTCAAGATCCTCGAAAAGGCCGCCGAGCGTGCCGCCGCCGCAGGCGGGCGGATCGAGAACATCGACAGCACCCTCATCGCCGAGGAACCACGCGTGATGAAGCACGCCCCGGCCATGAAGGAGAAGATCGCGGCCGCGCTCGGGATCGAGCCCGGTGCCGTCGGCATCAAGGCGACAACCAACGAGACGATGGGTTTCATCGGTCGGCGCGAAGGCATCGCGGCCATGGCGGTGGCGATGGTGGGGTTTGAGTGAGACCGATTCTCCGCGGCCGAGCCGCGGCATCCACAGTTTCCCATGAACCGCCTGCCCGCCTTTCTCATCGGGCCGGAAACCACGCTCGCGCTTTGCTCGGTCATGGTCTTCTGGTTCTGCTCGCGTCACGGCTCCGGCGAGGGCCGCGATGTCGTTCTCATGGAACGGCTCATCTGGCTGCTGCCCTTCCT
>JAGRPC010000115.1:1003-4641 GCA_020439925.1 Verrucomicrobiia bacterium
GAAAGGCCAGGATGCCGCCTTCATCCTGCTGATCGTGTCGGGTACCGTCGCCATCGCCCTTGCTTCGACCATGGGCGGGGCGATCATTCTCGCGTCGACGAAGCCCGGGTTCGCCGACTGGTTCCAGGCTCACAAGATGCTTGGATCCTTCCTGACCGTGGTGACTGCCGTTTCAGTCGGGTTCGTGCAGGGTTTCCTCGTGACCACCGGACTCGGATGGTTCGGCGGACTCGTTGCGGTATTGAAACGTTAGGATGTCGTCGCCATGCTCCAGCTGATCCGCAGCCAACCCGGTCTCCTCATCGTTATCGGCCTCCTCGTCGGCGGTGCCTTCGTCTGCACCCTCGTCGGACTGATCATGGCTCGCGCCGGAGCTTCCCTGCGTCCCGTCTTCTGGTTCGCGGGTTTCTTTGCCCTGATCGTGTTGCCGCAATTGCTGGGACATTCCTACCAGGCAATGCAGGCGGCGAAAACCCGGATGCCCGGAAACGACACCATGCAGCGGCCCGGGAGCCCTTCAGGTCCCGACGATCTCGAGGCCGGATCCCCTTTCGGTCCCGACGTCGATCGACAACTGATCACCGACGTCCGGGAGGCCTACGGGGAGGTCTTCAAGAACGCGACCGAAGCCCGCTTCGCGATTCTGCCCGGAGGCGACACGGTCCTGCTCGCCCGCTTCGACGACTTCCCGGCCGCCGAGGCGGCGTGGATCGACTACCTCCGTGTCGCGGGCTGGAACCAGCTGCCGGGCGAGGGCGACTCGCATCGCGGCTACGCCGTGACCCGGCCCACCGGTGACCGCGCCTATGCGCTGGCCTTCGGAAACCAGCTCGGCATCTGGACAGGCCAGGACGATGCGGCGATCCGCGCACGAATCCGTGCAGGTGGGTTCGAGATTCCCGCTCGCGCTCCCCTCGCTCACAACGGAGCGGGCAACGAATCGGGCTCCCCCGTTTCAAAGTCCCCGCTCCGTTTTGCCCTCTTGACCGCCGGGATCTCCGTCTACGCCTTTTTCCTGGTCCTCTACTTCTTCAAGGGGGCGGCCTGGGCGGGAAGCAGCCCTGCGCGGCCGGGGATCGTTCCCGTCTCCTCGAACGAACTCGCCTCGCGCCTCGAATCGATCAACGAACTCGACGTCCCTTTCCGCGTCGAACGGGGAGCCCGGCCCGATCAATGGATCGCGAGATGGCGGAACGAGGACGCGCATTGGGTCGACCTCGCGCGCGCCCGCGGATTGAGGCGAACCTTCCGCATCCGCCTGACCCTCGACGAGTCGAAAGGAACGGTGCGCGCAACGGATGAGGCAGCGACCTACGATTGGTCCGCCGGACTCGGAGGAGCGAACCTGGAATGGAAGTCCTTGCTCGGGATCGTGTTTTTTCAGTATGAATCCCAGAGCTCCTTCGGCCTGGGCCTCGACGAACAGGGCCGGTTCACGCTGCGACCAGACTATCAATACACCTTCGATCTGAATGAAATGAAGTCGCCGCTCGTTGAGACCGTGACACGATCGGGCTGGGCCTGGCGTCCTACCGTGTGGCAAGGCCCGGCCTGGCTGAGATGGCTCACGGAATAACCCTCTCGCATCACCCACCCAACCCTCTCATGTCCTGGCTCATCTCGTTCCTCGCGGCGCTGCTGTCCGGCATCGCCGGCCTCCTCCTCGCGGGTTTCATCGCGAGCGCCTGCGTCTCGTGGTACCACATTCCCAATCGCGAGGGCGCGGCCGGCTATTATGTCATCTTCCTGGCCATCGGCGGCGGTATCGCCGGGTTCATCATCGGGCTGATCGTCGCGCGGATCGTGGCCGGAAACATCGGACCCGGTTTCGGAAGGGAATTCGGCGTAGCGATCGCGGTGATCGTTGTCATCGCCGGCATCTTCGCACTGCTCGCGAGGGTGTTTGCCGATGTTCCGCCGGAAATCGATGGCCGGGATCTCTCCCTCGAGGTCGAGTTCCGCTTCCCCGAAACACCGCCCGCGGAAGAAGCCCCCACCGCCCGCGGCGAATGGGATTTCCGGCTTGCCTCTCTGGCGGGAAACACCCAGCGGACCTTTCGCCTCGGGAAGGTGCACAGCGAAAACGCACGAATCGAGGAAGGTCGATGGATCGTTCCGGCGGAGGTTCCCGTCTTCACCTCGAGGGGCAAACGCGTCGTCCTCCTCCAACGTGACTCCGAGGCACCGAACGGCTTCCTCGTTCCCCTGCCGTCTCGCCCGGGGCGCAGATCCCTCGAGTGGAGCGATTGGCTGCCGGCCGGTGTCGCGGACAAGCTGTCCTTCCGCTTCCGCGTGCAGAAAACCGTGCCGCCGCCTCCTCCCAAGTCCCAGGCCGAATACCAGGCCGAAGAAGACGCACGAAAAGAGGCCGAATTCGCCGCCATTCCTGCCGACGCACCAGTGGAAGTCTTCTTCCCCTATCTCGACTACGAGCAGCCACAGACCGAACGGGCGCTGCAACAGGTCTCCGCACGCCCGAACCTGGCGGCGGAGCTCGGGCAACTCGCCGTGGGAGACGACGCGGACCTGGCGGACAAGGCCTTGCGGGTCATCGAGAAACTTCCCGAACCCACGCCCGATTTTATCGCTCCGGTGGAAGCGGCCGGACGCGACATCGCCGAGCGCCTCCGCCGAGTCAACGCCACCTCGGCGGAGGAAGACCCCGGGTATCACGGCGCGGCGGCCGTCTCGCTCCGCTTCATCGGCTGGATCAGCGCCGCACGGCGGCTGCGCGAAACTTGCGGCGGGGATTTCACCCCCGAGTTGCAGAAGATCCTCGAGCTCTCCCGGGAACGCCCCGACAGCCAGTCCTTGCGGATGGATGTCTGCCGCGTCGCCAGCTATTACCTCCACCAGTGGGCGGGCATCGCTCCCCTGCCCACCGATCCCCCGCCACGCTGAATCATGGAGCTCGACGACGCGGCCCGGAAGGAACTGCTCGCATTCCCGGCGGCGCTTCGCGCCCTGCTCGATGCGGAACTCGCCGCGGGAAACGAAATCGTCGAAATCGGCCACTCCCATCCCGCACCACCGGCCGGAGCCTATTGCAGGCTGGCGAAAAAGGTCAGCACCCACCCCCGCGCTTCGGGAAACGGCCTCGACTTCTACGAGCGCAACAGTTCCCTGCACTCGAGCGAATTCACGGACGAGAAACGTTTCTTCTTCGTCCTCGAACCGCCCGATCCTCCTCCCTCCGAACCGGACATGGACGCGATCCGCAGGTCCCTCGAACCGCTGCCCGATCCTTTGGTCCGGCTCTCCCGGCGCGAACCTGCCGCATCCTCCGAAGAGGTGATCACCGACGAATCTTCGCAGCAGGAACCCTGGCCTGGTAATTCCGATACAGGCAATTCGCTGGAGGCGGTCCGCACCCCGACAAGCTCCCGGCTCCTGTTGCATTTCCAGGATCGCCGACCCCCGCACGAGGTGCGGTTCTTCCTCGAACGAAGGCTGAGGACCCCCTTCACGACGGAGTTGGAGAATGGAAGGCTGTGCATGCGCGGCACGACGAAGATGGTCGGTGTGCCCTATTTCCTCGAACTCCGATTCGAAGCGACAATGGGAGAGAAGAACCACTATTCCCTGCGCGTCGAAGCGTCGTGGGCGGAGTTGCCGGCTACCCATCACGACTATTACCG